>JAMCVO010000087.1 GCA_023475715.1 Actinomycetota bacterium | reverse complement strand
AGGAAAAAGTCGAAAGCTTAATCAAGGATTTCAATCCTGACCGGATATTTCATTTAGCGGCACAGAGCTCTGTTGATTTTTCCTGGGAAAATCCAAGAGAAACTTTTGAGGTGAATGTATTTAGCGGTATAAATGTTTTGGAAAGTGTAAAAAAGCACTGCGGAGGTCGCTGCAAGATTCTTGTGGCCTGTACCGCTGAAGAATATGGCGACTCAAACTATAATGAAGAAGGGATCAAAGAAGACCAAAAAATTTATCCGCTAAATCCCTATGCAATAAGCAAAGCTGCTCTGGATTTTTTTTGTACCACCTACCAGAAAGTTTTTAAGGTACCGGTCTTTATTACAAGATCATTTAACCATACAGGTCCCGGTCAATCCGAAAGATTCGTAATATCTGATTTTGCAAAACAAATTGCAGAAATAGAAAAAAGGGGAAGAGATCCTGTCGTTTTTGTCGGAAATTTGAACGTATACAGGGATTTTCTGGATGTCAGAGATGTTGTAAAAGCTTATACAAGTATTTTAAATAAGGGTAAATTTGATGGAGTATATAATGTGTGTTCGGGCAGAAAAAGTAAAATTTCCGATCTTTTGGAAATATTGATTTCCTATAGCACGGTACCCGGCATTGAAATAAGGCAGAATAAAAACAAGCTTCGTCCGATTGATAGTGAAATAATATTTGGAAATAATACCAAACTTGTATCACATACAAACTGGAAACCTGAATATAATATTGAACAATCATTATTGGATACTTTGAACTGGTGGAGAGAAAGGAGCTAAAAATTGAAAGCAATTATACTTGCAGGAGGTAAGGGGACCAGAATGCGACCCCTTACATATCTAAATCCTAAACCAATGCTGCCGCTTGTCAATAAACCTTTTATGGAAAATTTTATATTATGGCTAAAAGATTATGGTTTAAAAGATATAATTTTGTCCACTTGCTTTCTTCCGGAGGTTTTTAAAAATTATTTTGGAGATGGAGACAAGATAGGTGTTAAGCTGACATATATTACAGAAGAAGAACCGCTCGGCACATGTGGGGCAATCAAGAATGTTGAGAAATATCTGGACAACAATGCTTTCATGGTTTTTAACGGGGATATTTTAACTTCTTTAAACCTTAAAAATATGATAGCTTTTCACAAAGCAAAAAAAGCAGACATAACCATAGCGCTTACACCTGTAGAGGACCCTACGGCCTATGGGCTTGTTCCTATTGACAAGAATAATAAGGTTAAAGAATTTCTGGAAAAGCCAAGTTTTGAAGAAATTAATACAAATCTTATAAATGCTGGCACATATATAATTGAACCACATTTGCTTGGTCATATACCACCAAAGGAAAACTATTCTTTTGAAAGAGGACTTTTTCCGAAAGCTTTAAAGTTAGGCTACAAAATATATGGTTTTGTTTCAAATGCATATTGGCTGGATGTCGGAACACCTGAAAAATATCTTGCTGCTCATATAGATATACTTGATAGAAAAATTGATTTCAAGTTTGCTTATAAGAAAGTTTTGCCGAATATCTATGCTGGTGAAGGGGCAAAGTTCAGCAAGGAAAATCTGGCAATGGGTCCGATTGTTATTGGGGATAAGACAGTACTGGAAAAAGATGCAAGGATTTTGCCGCTTACAGTAATAGGAAATAATTGTATAATTTCTGCAGGAAGCAGTATTTCGGAAAGCATAATTTTTGAGGGCTGCCATATTGGGAAAAATTGTATTATAAAAAATTCAATTTTATCCAAAAATGTAAAAATCGGAGATAATGTTAAAATTGAGGATATGTCAATAATAGGTGACAATACAACAATTGAGGAGAATAATATTCTTAAAAATGGTATAAAGATCAATGTTAATTCGCTTATTACCGAAGGGCAAATAACTTTTTAGGAGGTGCAGTTTTGAAAGCTTTGATAACAGGAATTACAGGTCAGGATGGTTCTTACCTGGCGGACCTATTGCTTGAAAAAGGATACGAAGTTTACGGAATGGTTAGGAGATCATCTGTTGAAAAATTGGACAGGGTCGAGCATATAAGGGACAGGATTAAATTTGTTCAGGCAGATTTGCTTGACCAGCTTTCAATTATCAGTGCAGTAAGGCAGGCTGATCCGGATGAGATATATAATCTTGCAGCTATGTCATTTGTCCCGACATCATGGAGCCAGCCAGTGCTGACAGGAGAGTTTACGGCTATAGGTGTTACAAGAATGCTTGAGGCTATCAGACTGGTAAATAAGAATATTAAATTTTACCAGGCATCCAGTTCCGAAATGTTTGGCAAAATAAGACAAAATCCTCAAAATGAAAATACACCTTTTCATCCAAGAAGTCCTTATGGGGTTGCCAAGGTTTACGGGCATTATATTACTGTAAACTACAGAGAAAGTTACAGCATTTTTGCAGCAAGCGGCATACTTTTCAATCATGAATCACCAAGAAGGGGCCTTGAATTTGTAACGAAAAAAGTTACAAATGCTGTTGCAAAAATAAAGCTGGGGCTTGCTGAAAATCTTTATCTTGGCAACCTGGATGCCAAAAGAGACTGGGGATATGCAAAAGATTATGTAGAAGCAATGTGGCTCATGCTGCAGCAGGACGCTCCTGATGATTATGTAATCAGTACCGGGGAGACCCACAGTGTCAAGGAATGGGTTGAAGCCTCATTTTCGTGTCTTGGTCTTGATTGGGAAAAATATGTAAAAATAGATGAAAAACTGCTCCGGCCTGCAGAAGTGGATCTTTTGATTGGCGATTCTACAAAGGCAAGGAATAAGCTTGGTTGGAAGCCAAAGGTTGATTTTGAAAATCTTGTAAAGCTTATGGTTGAGAATGATTATAATGAGTTGAAAAAAACTCAAATAGCTAAATAAGCAGGAAATCATGAAGGAAAAAATTAAATTTGGAACAGATGGCTGGAGAGGCGTAATTGGTTTTGATTTTATTGAGGAAAAAGTAAAAATCATCTCCAGCGGGATAAGCGAATATCTGAAAGATAAAAATAAGACCAAAAATTGCCCTGAAGTAATTATAGGATATGATACCCGTTTTCTGTCGAATAAGTTTGCAGAAACTGCTGCAAAAATTTTTACCGGAAATGGAATTTCTGCCCGGATTTCCAGCAGCTATGTAACCACGCCGATGCTTTCTTATGCCGTTGTTGAAAACAAAGCCGACCTGGGTATCATGATTACGGCAAGTCACAATCCTTATTATTATAATGGCTATAAAATAAAAGGTCCTTACGGGGGATCTGCAACTCCTGACATAGTCTCAGAAATTGAAAAAAAGGTAAATGATTTAAATAATGTTAAAAATCCCGGACCCTATTTAAGCAATGCTGAAGTAAATAGTGAGCAGGGCCATGATGATATAAGTAAGCTGGATCTGGTTCCGGATTACAGGAAATATATCTTAAATCTGGTGGATACAGACATCATAAAGGGTTTTAAATTTCCGTTGCTTATAGATCCGATGTATGGGGCAGGTCAAAGTATTTATAAGAATATCTTACAATCATTGGATCCTTTTGAATTACATGAGATACATTCAAACATAAACACATCTTTTGGCGGGATTAATCCTGAACCAATTGGTGATAATTTGAATGAAGCTATTTCAGCATTAAAAGAAAAACACTGCAAGCTGGCAATTTGCCTTGATGGTGATGGGGATAGAATAGGTGCAATTGGTGAAGAAGGCAATTTTGTCAGCTCTCATCATATTTTTGCCATTGTTTTGAATTACCTTGTCAGGTATAAGAAACTTTCCGGCAAAGTAGTAAAGACATTTACCACTTCCTCAATAATTGACAGGATATGCGCAAAATATAACCTTGAACTTATAACTACACCTGTAGGATTCAAATACATCAGCGAGGAAATTCTATCCGGCGGAGTAATAATGGGCGGCGAGGAGAGCGGCGGATTATGGGCAAGCGGATATATGCCTGAAAGGGATGGGATGCTGATGGGTCTTATTCTACTTGAAATTCTTTGCAGACAGCATAAAACTGTCAATGAGATTCTTGCGGATATTTATAATGAATTTGGATATTTTGTTTACAGCAGGCGGGACTACGAGACCGACCCCTATAAAAAAGAGAAATTAAATAAATTGCTTTCAGCCGGGATTCCGGAGCTTTTAAAAAATGAGGGTGCCAAGGAACCTGTGACTGTTGACGGTTACAAATATTTTCTGGATGACGGAAGCTGGCTTATGTTGAGGGTATCCGGCACTGAAGCAGTTACCAGAGTTTATGCTGAAAGCAGCTCAATTCAAAGATTGGATTATCTTCATAAAATAGGTAAAAAGTTACTTACAGATTTAAATTAATTTATTTCTAAAATACCGATTGGAAGGAACAAGAATGAACATACTGGATGATCTGGAAAAGATTAAAAAACTTGACAGGCAGGGAATGCTGGAGGTTGAAGAAAATTTTTACCTGCAGTTGGAAAGTTCCAAAAAAATTGCAGAGAGCATTGAACTCGGACGGGTAAAATCAAAAAAATTTTCAGGTATAGCTATTCTTGGTATGGGTGGCTCGGGTTTTGTAGGAGATATCATAAAAAGTCTTGTTAAAGATGAAATTGATATTCCTGTTGAGATTGTGAAAAGCTATGATTTGCCTGGATTTGTCAAAAACGGCTGGCTGGTCATTCCGGTTAGTTATTCGGGCAACACAGAGGAAACCATAACTGCTGCAATTCAGGCGCTGGGGAGAGGCTGCACTCTTTTATGTGTGACTGCAGGTGGTGAAATGGAAAAAATTGCCCGGGAAAATAACCAGACTTTGATAAAAGTACCTTCAGGGTTTCAACCCAGAGGTGCATCCGGATATTTATTTTTTTCAACTTATCTTGTACTTGGCAGAATAGGAATCATAGATATTAATGCCGGCGATATTAAAGAAGCTCTGGACCTGATTAATAAAAAAGCTTCCCTATACAGAAGGGAAGTGAAGACAGGAGAAAATTATGCAAAACAAATTGCTCTTGAAATTGGCAATAAGCTGCCCATAATTTATGGTACAAGCGGGATCCTTTCCGCGGTAGCATTCAGATGGAAATGTGAATTGAATGAAAATGCTAAATTTCCAAGCTTTTGGTCAGAGTTCCCTGAGCTTAACCATAACGAAACGGTTGGATGGGAAAACCTAAAGGAACTGACATCAAATTTTATTCTCATAATTTTTAAAGACAGCGCTGCAACTTCAAGAATTAAGGTAAGGATAGATACTACAATTAAAATAATTAAAGATAATTTAAACAAGATAATAGAAATACCTGTAGAGGGGAAAAGCAAACTTGCAAAAGTCATGTCTCTTATGTACCTTGGAGATATTGCCAGCGTCTATCTGGCACTTTTAAACGGAACCGATCCAACACCTGTAGATAAAATATTAATTTTAAAATCGGAACTTACAAAACTGGATAAAAAATAGGAAGGAGATACTTAATGGACTATGATGTAAAAGATATTGGTCTTGCAAAGGAAGGAGCAAATAAGATTGAGTGGGCAGGGAAAGATATGCTTGTACTTGAAGGCATCAATAATGATTTTTCCAGGAGCAAACCGTTTAAAGGAAAAGCCATTGGAGCCTGCCTCCATGTAACTTCCGAAACCGCAAATCTTATGATTGCTTTAAAGAGCGGAGGGGCAAATGTATTTTTATGTGCATCAAACCCTTTGAGCACCCAGGATGATGTTGCTGCGTCACTTGTCAAAAATCATGGCATTTCGGTTTTTGCAATAAAGGGCGAAGACAGCAAGACCTATTACAAGCATATAAATAGTGTTCTTGACAACAATCCTCAGGTTTCGATGGATGATGGGGCCGATCTGATTTCCACTGTCCATTCCAGCAGAAAAGAGCTCATCGGCAACATTATAGGTGGTACCGAAGAGACAACAACAGGAGTAGTCAGACTTAAAATAATGGAAAAGAAAGGAGTGCTCCAATATCCAATAATTGCTGTAAATGAAGCAAAGACAAAACATTTTTTTGATAACAGATATGGCACCGGACAGAGTACGATTGATGGAATAATGAGAGCAACAAATATACTGCTGTCAGGCAAAAAATTTGTTGTGGTTGGTTATGGATGGTGCGGCAAGGGTGTCGCAATGAGAGCAAGAGGAATGGGTGCAAGCGTCATTGTTCTTGAAGTCGATCCTTTTAAAGCAATTGAAGCTAAAATGGACGGGTTCGATGTTATGAATGCAATCGAAGCAGCAAAGATAGGCGATATTTTTCTTTCAGTTACAGGAAATTTAAATGTAATTGGTGAAAATATCCTGAAACTATGCAAGGATAATGCAATTGTTGCAAATTCAGGGCATTTCGATGCAGAGATTGACCTGAATTACCTTAAGAAAAACTGCAAAAGCATAAAAAAGGTAAGACCGTTTGTTGAGCAGTATGAGATGAAAGATGGCAGAAGAGTCAATGTTCTTGCTGAAGGCAGGCTTGTGAATCTGGGTGCCGCAGAAGGTCATCCTGCAAGTGTTATGGATATGAGCTTTGCAAATCAGGCATTGAGTGCAAAATATATATTTGAAAACAGCAAAAAAAAGCTTGAAAAAAAAGTGTATGTGGTTCCGGAAGAAATTGATAAAAAAATAGCCGAATTGAAATTAAAAAGCATGGGTATAACAATTGATAAATTAACACCGGAGCAGGAGAAATATCTAAACTCATGGGAAATGGGGACCTAAGAAGAAGTGGCGGCAGCAATGTCAGAACACTCATCTGGAACAACAAAACCTTAAAACTTATTGACCAGAGAAGGCTGCCATTTAAAGAAATATACATAAACTGCAAAACATCTGAGGAAGCCGGCATTGCGATAAAAGATATGGTTGTAAGAGGAGCTCCTGCCATTGGAGTTACAGCCGGGTATGGAGTGGCACTTGCTGCAATCGAGTTTAAAGGGAAGGACAAGCTGGCTTTTATCAATCACCTGAAATCAGGCATCGGCATGCTGTCAAAAACCAGGCCCACCGCAATTAATCTTTTCTGGGCTCTGGACAGGATGAATAAACTCATCAATAAAAACAGTAATCTTGCGATAAACCAGATAAGGAAATTAATTATCAGAGAAGCGGAAAATATTGAGGAAGAGGACCTGCAGATAAATTACCGGCTTAGTGAGAATGGCAAAAGTATTTTTACAAATTCCAGGAAAAAATTAAAAATCCTTACACATTGCAATGCAGGCGCGCTGGCTACTTCCGGCTATGGTACCGCACTTGGAGTAATAAGGAGTCTTAACTGTGCAGATAAAGTTAAAAATGTTATAGTTAATGAAACCAGGCCTTATCTTCAAGGTGCGAGGCTTACAGCCTGGGAGCTTTACCAGGAAAAAATTCCGTTTTTTGTAATCACTGACAATATGTCAGGCTATTTCATGTCGGAGGGTGAAGTAGACATTGTGATAGTCGGAGCTGACAGAATTGCTGCAAATGGTGACTGTGCGAACAAGATAGGGACGATGAGCATTTCCATAATGGCAAAGTATTTTGATATACCTTTTTACATAGCTGCACCTCTTTCTACAATAGATATGAAAACAAAAAACGGATCAGAAATTCCAATAGAGCAAAGATGTGAGGATGAAGTGAGAAAAGTATCGGGTAAAACCATAATACCTGAATACATACCTGTAAGAAATCCTGCTTTTGATGTAACGCAAAATCAAAATATTACGGCTATAATTACAGAAAAGGGTATAATCTATCCTCCATTTAAAGAAAATATTAAAAAAATTTTTAAACATTGAAGCGGAGATAAGTATGAATAAAAATAAAGCTATGGTGCTTGCTGCAGGTCTGGGAACGAGATTAAGGCCATTAACGGACCTAATTTCCAAACCAATGGCTCCGATAGTAAACAAGCCTGTTATGGAGCATATAATTGAATTGCTTGTGAAGCATAATTTCAAGAATATCATATGTAATCTGCACTGGTATCCTGAGGCGATAAAGGATTATTTTGATGATGGTTCAAAATGGGGAATTAATATTAATTATTCCTTTGAAGAAACTTTATTAGGGACCGCAGGCGGCGTTAAGAAGGTCGAGGATTTTTTTGAAGGAGAAACCTTTATAGTTATCAGCGGTGATTCGCTTACCGATATTAACTTAACCGAAGTCATGGAATTTCATAAAAAAAAGGGTGGTATTGCTACACTGGCACTATCCGAAGTCGAAGATCCATGGCAGTATGGTGTTGTCCTGCTCGACGAAGATAAGAAAATCGTAGGTTTCCAGGAGAAACCCCTAAGTGGTGAGGAGAAATCAAATCTGGCAAACACAGGTATTTACGTATTCGAGCATGAAATATTTGATCACATCCCTTTTGGAGCTTTTTACGATTTCGGTAAAAATGTATTTCCGGATCTGCTTTCCAGGAACATTGATTATTATGGATTCAAACATAACCAGTATTGGAATGATGTGGGGGGTCTTGAAGAATATCAAAGAGGTAATTTTGACGCTCTGGAAGGTAAAGTTAAAGTTTCAATTCCAGGAATACAGATAAAAGACGGGGTCTGGGTTGGAAAAAACTGCAGGATTTTCGAAGAAGTCGTAATTATTCCGCCGGTATGCATAGGTGATAACTGTACCATTAAAAAAGGAGCAAAACTTTTCGGACCAATAATACTGGGAGACAATATAATAGTCGATGAAAGGGCCGTGCTTTATAGAGGAATAAAATGGGGAAGCGGATATATTGGCAAGGATACTTCACTTATAGGGGCCATTATAGGTTTCAATGCAAAGATAAAAGATAAAGCATCAGTGCTGGAGAAAGCAGTAATTGGTTCAAAAAGCATAATAGGTGACGGAATAATTATTCATCCGAGCGTAAAAATTATGTCTAATGAGATTATAAAATAACATTGATTCTGGTAATATAGATTTAAACCGGTAAAGTTATTTTATTTAAAAATTGCTAAAAAATTTAAATATAACAGAATTTTTAAAAGATACGATAATCCCACCAATTTGTTCGGTATGCGGAAAGATTTGCACCGGGTCTTTATGCCAGGATTGCAATTCAAGAATTAAATTTATAAATGAAACTGTTTGCCAGTGGTGCGGGAGACCTCTTATTGACAAAAATAATCTGAGTATTAAAATTTGTACTTTATGCAAAAATGAAAATTATAGTTTCTATAGATTACGAAGTTTTTCTTTATATAAGGAGCCGATAGTAAATTTAATACAAAAATTTAAATATAAAAAATATTATTTTTTGGGCAAGTTACTTGCAGAGTTTTTAAAAAAAGCTTATGAAAAACACTTTAGCGGTGAAAAAATAGATTTTATTGATACAGTTCCAAATTATGCCGTTGGGGGGCAATACAGTCAATATTATAAAAGCCATATGCAGATTCTTGCAGAAGAACTTTCTAAGATAATCAGAATTCCATTTTTAAATAATATTATAAAAATCAGGAATACTTCAAAACAGCAAAAACTTGATTATTACCTGCGGAAAAACAATTTGAATAATGCATTTAAAGTCAGGAATTGCTTGCTTTTATGTGATAAGAACATATTGCTTATTGATGACGTTTGGACAACGGGGTCGACTCTTAATGAAATTAGCTCTATACTAAAAAAATCAAAAGCTAATAAAATATATTTATTAACATTGGCGAGAGGAGCATAGTTGGAAGATAAAGTAAAAGGAACCGTTAAATGGTTCAGCCCTGAAAAAGGTTTTGGTTTTATAGAACCGGAGAGCGGGGAAGATGTATTTGTACATTTTTCAAGTATAGTGACAGACGGTTTTAAAACACTTGAAAAAGGGCAGAAAGTAGAATTTGAAGTTATTCAGGGAGAAAGAGGCCTTCAGGCAAACAATGTAAGATTGGTAGTGTAGTTTTAAAGGGATACTATTTAAACTAATATTAAAATTGTTTTTTTAAATATAAGGTCTTTTTGCGAATTTCAATATAATGATCTGCAACAGAATAATTTTATAATAATAAGAAAATCTAAATTTTTTTAGGAGTGATTATATGGAGTTTAAGATTAAGAGTAGAAACATGGATTTAAATGATGAATTGAAGGATAGGGTAGAGAAAAAAATTAAGGATAAAATGCTGAAATATTTTGATAAGATTATAAAGATTGAAGTTGAATTGACCTTGGAAAAAAACCCTAAAATAGCTCTGAACAACCTGATAGAAGTAACTGTTTTTACAGGTGGTGAAGTTTTAAGAGCTGAAAGCTCTGGTTCCGATATGTTCGAAGCCATAGATAAAGTCAGCAACAAACTTGAGAGGTTGATTAAAAGATTTAGGGACAAACTTATTCAAAGAGGAAGAAAAGGCTATGAGTCCAGGATAAGTTCCGGTGAAAACGTTGAAGCGGAATTGAAAAAAATGATTGTTAAAACAAAAACATTTACATTGAAGCCTATTACTCCTGAAGAGGCCGTTATTCAGATGGAGCTTTTGGGACATGATTTTTTTGTTTTTATTAGTTCAGAGACCGGGAAAACTGCTGTGGTTTACAAGAGAAAAGATAAAAATTACGGGCTCATTGAGCCTGCTCTATAAGTCGATTTTATAAATTGATATCTATTTTTTTTAAAATTTTATTTAAGTAATAAACTTTAAGAATTAAAACTTATTAAATTTTAGGTGAAATAAATGCTTAATAGATTTAGCAGTGTATTAAAATTTGGAGAAGGCAAAAAGCAGAAGAAATATGATGAAATTGTAAGGATGGTAAGCAGTCTTGAACCAGATGTATCCAGCCTGACAAATGCTCAGCTGGCTGCAAAAACCTTTGAATTTAAGGAAAGATATAATAAAGATAATAATATTGATAATTTATTGGTCGAAGCTTTTGCAGTGGTAAGGGAAACCGCAAAGCGAACCATCAATATGAGACATTTCGATGTTCAGATAGTGGGCGGAATTGTTCTTTTTGAGGGTAAAATTGCCGAAATGAAGACCGGAGAAGGTAAAACCCTTGTCGCTACGCTGCCTGTATATCTGAATTCCATTACCGGAAAATCTGCTCATGTTGTTACTGTCAATGATTATCTTGCCAAAAGAGACAGCCAGTGGATGGGTCCTGTTTATAATCTTCTTGGTGTCCGGGTTGGATTGCTGCAGCATGATATGACGACTGCGGAGCGCAGAATCGCCTATGATTGCGATGTGGTATATGGGACAAATAGCGAATTCGGTTTTGACTATTTAAGAGATAACATGGTGATACATGCAGAAGAAATGGTTCAGAGAGGGCACGCCCTTGCAATTGTTGATGAAGTTGACAGCATATTAATTGATGAAGCCAGAACTCCGCTTATAATCTCCGGGATTGCTTATGAGACCACCGAACTGTATAAAAAATTTTCACAGATTGTTCCACGACTTACCAAAGATACAGATTATGAAATCGATGAAAAAGCCAAAACTGCTGCCGTAACTGAAGAAGGTGTGGCAAAGGTTGAAAAAATTTTGGGGATCGAGAACCTTTATGATCCAAGAAATTATCTTCATATTCATGCTTTAAATCAATCTTTGCGGGCATATAATCTTTTTAAAAAAGATGTCGATTATATGATCAAAGATGGAGAGATATTGATTGTTGATGAATTTACCGGAAGGCTCATGATTGGAAGAAGATACAGCGAGGGACTGCACCAGGCAATAGAAGCAAAAGAGCATGTTAAAATAAAAGAAGAAAACCAGACACTTGCAACAATTACTATTCAAAATTATTTTAGGATGTATGAAAAGCTTGCAGGTATGACGGGTACGGCGCTTACCGAAGCTGCAGAATTCAGGCATATTTATAAACTCGAAACTTATGTAATTCCTACAAATATGCCAATGATCAGAAATGATTTATCGGATTTTATTTATAAGACCGAGGATTCAAAATTTAATGCTGTGGTGGAAGATATAATTTCCAGATATGAAAAAGGCCAACCAGTACTCGTAGGGACAATTTCAATTGAAAAATCCGAAAGGCTCAGCGGGATGCTTAAAAGGAGAGGGATCCCGCACCAGGTATTAAATGCCAGATATCATGAAAAAGAAGCAGAGATAATTGCATTGGCAGGACAGCCCAAATCAGTAACAATTGCTACGAATATGGCAGGAAGAGGGACCGATATTGTTCTTGGTCCGGGTGTAGTAGATGTGGGCGGTCTTCATGTGCTTGGAACCGAAAGGCATGAGAGCAGGAGAATTGACAATCAGTTACGTGGAAGAAGCGGAAGACAGGGAGACCCTGGTTCAAGCCAGTTTTATTTAAGCCTGGAAGATGAGTTGTTGAGACTTTTTGGTTCGGACAGAATTGGCTGGGTCATGGAAAGATTTAACTTTCCGGAGGATATGCCAATACAGCATCCGATAATCGGACGTTCAATTGAAAATGCTCAGAGACAGGTTGAAGCAAGAAATTTTGAAATCAGGAAACACGTACTTGAATATGATGATGTAATGAACAAACAGCGGGAGGTCATATATAAGAAGAGACAAATGATTCTTGCAGAAAATGATTTAAAAAGTTATGCGCTGGAGCTTGTCGGTGATTCTATAGGCAGTATTGTTGATTTATACATCACCCCAAATGAATTTACCGAAAACTGGAATATCAATGATCTCTCAGGTTTTCTGGTTTCAATATTTGCGGATGATTTGTTTAAAATACCTGCTGTTGCCGAAAAAATGAAAGATGAAAGATTTAAGGTCAGTGAACTGAAAGAAGTACTCACGGAAGAAGCTTTAAAGTTATATGAAAAACGCCAAAGTGAGATTTCTTTTGAAATTATGAGAAAACTGGAAAAACTTGTCATGATAAATGTAATAGACAACAGATGGAGAGAGCATCTCCTTGAAATGGATTATCTAAAAGAAGGTATTGGCCTTAGAGCTTATGGTCAGAGAGACCCTCTTATTGAGTACAAACATGAGTCCTATAATTTGTTTAAAGACCTGATTGAAGAAATAAAAGTAGACACTGTTAAATTAATGTTTAATGCAAAAGTTGTTACGCAGGAAGAAGGCCAGGAGAATAGGAGCAGGGAAACTGTTAAGAATATAAGAACCAGCGGTCCCGAAAAGACGACCTCGGGTGATTCTTCAAAAGCTTCCAGACCGGAACCTATCAAATCAGAAAAAATCGGCAGAAATGATCCATGTCCATGCGGAAGCGGCAAAAAATATAAAAAATGTTGCGGTAAATAAGGAGCCATGATGTTAGAAGAAAAAAAACAGAAGATAGCGTCACTTTTAGAAAAATTCTATTTTCTAAGGGACTGTCTTTGACATCGATAATAAGAAAATAAAGCTAGCTCAACTCGAAAATCTGGCTGCATCCCGAAACTTATGGGATAATGCTGCTCAGGCACAGGAAATAATAAAATCCTTGAATGAAATAAAAAACAGTTTCTCCATGCTTGCCAAACTTGAAGATAAAATCGAAAACGCAAAAATTGCTATAGAGATTCTTGAAAACGAAGACGATGAGGCTCTGGAATCTGAGCTTGCTTTAAACTTGAAAGAAATAAGCGATACATTGAACGAGCTGGAAGAAGAGATTATACTTTCAGAGCAATACGATTCTTATCCTGCGGTAATAACTCTTCATCCCGGAGCCGGGGGCACAGAATCTCATGATTGGGTAGAAATGCTGCTGCGAATGTACAAAAAATGGCTGGATAAAAAGCGCTTCAAATACAGAATTATAGATTACCTTCCGGGGGAAGAAGCAGGAATAAAAAGTGTGACCCTGACCATAAAAGGAAAAAACGCTTACGGACTGTTAAAAAGTGAGAAGGGTATTCACAGGCTTGTAAGAATTTCTCCTTTTGACTCATCAAAAAGAAGACATACATCCTTTGCTTCCGTTGATGTTATCCCTCTTTTTGAACAGGATATCGATATAGAGATAAACAAGGAAGATTTGAGGATTGATACTTTCCGGTCAAGCAGCGCAGGCGGCCAGCATGTAAATGTAACTGATTCTGCTGTCAGGATCACACATTTGCCAACAAACACTGTAGTTTCATGCCAGGATGAAAGATCCCAGATTTTAAACAGACAAACTGCGATGATTATTCTTAAATCAAAGCTTTATGAGCTAGAGATCAAAAAGAAAGAGGAAGAAATTAACAGAGTAAGAGGCGAGAAAAAAGATATAGGATGGGGAAACCAAATCAGAAGCTATGTGCTTCAGCCATACCAGCTTGTAAAGGATCACCGCACAGGCATTGAAGTAGGAGATGTTGATTCAGTATTAAATGGAGAGATTGATATATTTATTCGAGGTTTCCTTGAAAAAAATTTACTCAAAAGGTAAACTCTTTAAATAATATGAATATGATCGAATTTAAAAATGTAACGAAGGTATACGAAGACGGCACCATTGCATTAAAAAATGTAAATTTAGTTATTAAAAAAGGTGAATTCGTATTTCTTGTAGGGCCAAGTGGATCAGGAAAATCTACTCTTATAAAACTTTTAATAAGAGAGATTCCTGTAACTACCGGCAGCATTTTTGTTGCAGGCAGAAATATTTGTAATCTCAAGACTTCAAGAGTTCCCCAACTGAGAAGAAATATAGGCTATGTTTTTCAGGATTTTAAATTGCTTCCCAATAAAACTATCTTTGAAAATGTGGCATTTGCTCTTGAAGTTATCGGCAAACCGGCTTACGCTATAAAAGCGCAGGTTCCTCAGGTTTTAAAGCTTGTAGGGCTTGCAAATAAGGTAAGTTCTTATCCCCACCAGCTTTCTGCAGGAGAGCAGCAGAGGATATCAATTGCAAGAGCTTTTGTGAACAGGCCGCCAATACTTCTTGCAGACGAGCCAACAGGTAATCTTGATCCGGCAACTTCTGATGGCATAATGAAGCTGCTTTCAAGAATTAATCTAATAGGAACAACAGTAGCTATGGCATCACATGATAAAAGTATTGTGAACTCCATGAGGCGAAGAGTTATAGAATTAGAAGAGGGGGAAATCATAAGAGATCAGAAGAGAGGAGTTTACGGGAGTTGATTTTTAGACCTAAATATTTTTTTGGAGAAACCTTTTCCAGCTTCAGGAAAAATTTTTTAATTTTTTTTACTGCAATTACCACTGTTGCAATAACGCTGTTTATCGTAGGATTTTTCATTATTATTGTTTTTGATGTCCAGGGTGTTCTGGGTTCAATCAAAAGTCAGGTAGAAATTGCAGTTTATCTTAAAGATAATATTTCGGATGAGCTTAAAACTTACCTTGAGAATGAGATAAAGGGTTGGGACGAAATAAGCCAGGTTAATTTTGTATCAAAGGATCAGGCTTTAGAAAAATTTAAAAAAGAAAATGAAGGAAGTGAAATATTAAAGGAGATACAAGGTAATCCTCTTCCGGCCTCTTTTGAGCTGGAGCTTAAAAGTCCCGAGAAAGTGGAGCAGGTGGCCCTTAGGTTTATGGATAAAAATGGCAACTATATAGAAGGTGTAGATGAAGTTATCTATGGGCAGAATTATGTCCAGAAGTTATTTTCCATAACTGCAATTGTAGGCACTATTGCATTTCTGATTGTCGTCGTGCTGCTGCTTGCTGCAATAGTACTGATTTTTAATACGATAAGGCTCTCTGTCCATGCAAGGCGAAAGGAAATTGAAGTTATGAAACTTGTCGGAGCAACGAACTGGTTTGTAAGATTGCCGTTTTTATTCGAAGGCTTTTTTGAAGGCTTTATCGGAAGCATAATTTCGGTTGTACTGTTATATTTCCTGTCAAATTACTTGTTAATAAGGGGTGAGAAGGCAATAGTTGACACAATGCATATAAAGGACCTTGCAATACTCGGCAATAACAATATTATCCTTTATGTTTATGCAGGTTTAATTATATTGGGCGGGCTGATCGGAATTTTTAGCAGCGGTTTTGCGCTGAAAAGATATATAGGTGTTTAATAAAATTTTTATATGTATTCTATTTTTTAGGTTCTTAAGAATTATTACTTCACAACGGAGATCCTTCATACCGGAGATCCAAGCTAAAGGAATTAATAGTATTTTATTGATTGAAAAAAGTTAATGCAAATTATCAGATGCTAAAAAAAATAAATAAAAATAAAACTGCCAGAGCCCTGATATTTTTATTGATGTTCATAATCATGACAAGTTCGGTTGTAATTGTTCCGCGGTCCAATGTTTATGCCCAGACACTTGAGGAAGAATTAGAGCAGATAAAGAAGGAAAGAGAGGAAGCAAATAAGAAGATTGAAGAAGTTAAAAAGCAGGAACAGACTTATTTAAAGCAGGTAAATGAAGTGGAAACACAACTGCTCTCGTCACTCTCACAGCTTAACGATCTAAACAACAAGCTTGCTGAAGCTAAAAGCGATATTGACAAGACAACAATAGAGCTTGTTTTGAAAGAGCAGGAGCTTAATAAAATAGAAGCCGAACTTGATGGAAAAGTTGCTATTCTCAACAGAAGGATTGCTTCAATTTATAAAAACAGGGGCGGCAATATACTGGAAATATTGTTGAAAGCTGAAGATTTTGTTGAATTTATTTCAAAGCTAAAGCTTATGAATTTAATTGCTCAGCAAGATGCCGAGATAATAAAGGAAATCAAAGATAAGCGTACTTCAAACCTGACAATTAAAAAAGCTATACTTGATTTAAGAGAAAAGCAAAGAGACAGGCAAACAGAAGTTGCAAAGCTTGTCTCTCAGGCAGAGAAAAAACAGGTAGAAGTTGAAGGTATTTATAATGAAAAATCAAACCTTCTTTCAAACACCAGGGCAAATAAAAATGCTCTTATTTATATGCAGAAGGATCTGGAGATCAGGGAAGCTGAAATTACCCGGATACTCGAAAGCTATAAATATGGTAATGCTCCTGGTGATAAGTTTATGTGGCCGGTAGCAGGTTTCCTAAAATCAGGATTTGGCATGAGAAGGCATCCGATCTTAGGCACGATGAGAATGCATGCAGGTATTGACCTGGTAGCACCTAACGGAGCTCTTGTAAAAGCAGCAGACGGCGGCCAGATTATCAAGGCAGGGTATGACGGCGGGTATGGATATTCGGTTGTAATCTACCATGGTGGTGGTTTCGCTACGTGGTACGCACACCTTTCCAGAATTTTAGTTGTTGTCGGGCAAAATGTTTCAAGAGGTGAGGTTATTGGACTTGTGGGGGCTACAGGAAGGGCAACCGGGCCACACCTTCATTTTGAAGTCAGGATTAATGGTGCAGCTCAAAATCCTTTGGGATTTCTGCAATAATGCATTTTTGATCGTATTTATTAATATTATAATTTTGATTATCGGATATTCGGGATTGGGATGAAAAGACTATGGGAAAAAAATCAGTATTAAAAATAATAATTGCACTAGTCACCATTGTGGTCATATTTGCGGGCGGGTTTCTGCTTGGTTTTAATTTTATTTCCTTGAAAGCTAGTATTTTCCAATCCGGATTAAATAAAAATGCCGAAACAAATAGCAGTGAAACCAGGAATAACTCAGAGGATATTTTAAGTATAAAGTCAATAGAAGACACTATTAACCTTGTATTATCAAATGCTATTAACATAAAAACAAAAAACGAATTAATAAGTGCTGCAATAAAAGGTGTTATAGATAGTCTTGGCGACAAATATGCGGATTATTTTCCAAGAGATGAATATAATCGAATTCTGGATTCTTACAGCGGGACAATGAGTGGTATAGGTATCGTAGTTACAGCCGATGATAAGGGACAGGTACTGGTTGTAAAAACTATTGCCGATTCCCCGGCTTTCAAGAAAGGTATTAAAGAGGGAGATATAATAGTTGCTGTTGAAGGTAAGGATATTAAGGGTATGACACTGGATACAGTCATTTCTTTAATAAGAGGTAAAGAAGGTACTGATGTCAATATTACTATTCTCAGACCCTCTGATAATATTAATCTGGACTTTAAAATCACAAGAGAAAGATTTTATGTACCGAACTATTATGCAGAAGTGCTTGAGGGCAACATTGCTTATATCCAGTATACAGACTTTCAGGAAAATGGTGCGAAGCAAATGGATAAGGAATTAAAAAAAATAATTGATGGCGGAGCAGAAGGCATAATATTGGATTTAAGAAATAATTTAGGAGGTGTAGTGGTAGATGCAGTAGACTTATGTGACCTGTTTCTTGATAAAGGCATAATTGTAACTGTAAAGGGAAGATCGAATAACAAGGATAGCTTTGAAGAATTCAAAGCTAAAAGTGGCGGTTATATTGAAATACCAATGATTGTGCTTATAAATGGTTACTCGGCAAGTGCTTCTGAACTTACTGCAGGTGCCCTCAGGGATAATCACAGGGCAGTTCTGATAGGTGAGAAAAGTTTTGGTAAAGGGACCGTTCAGATACT
This sequence comes from Actinomycetota bacterium, assembly GCA_023475715.1. The sequence goes on along the minus strand of JAMCVO010000087.1, from coordinate 60,625 downwards.
GGAAAGTTTATCAGATGGGTCCGGAATCAAATTTACCACTGCAAAATATTATCTTCCGTCAGGAGTTACTATTGATGGTATTGGTGTTCAACCTGATATTTTGGTACCACTGACACCGGAAGATAAAGAAGATTTGCAGCTGAACAGGGCAATAGAAGAAATGAAGAAAATGATTGAAAAGAATGTTCCGAAAGATTAACTAAAGCTTTTTTATAAATCGGCAGGTAACGGTGGAAAAACGGGAAGATAAAAAAATTTTAGTTGCGCAGAATAAGAAAGCAATGAAAGATTTCTTTATGCTTGACAGGTATGAAGCCGGGATAGCACTGATGGGTTCTGAAGTCAAATCAATAAGGGAAAATAAAGTAAATTTAAAAGATTGCTATGCAAGAATTAAAGATGGGGAAATTTTTATATACAACATGCACATATCACCTTACAGTAAAAGCAGGGTAGACGACATAAACCCTAAAAGAGTAAGAAAGCTTCTTTTGCACAGAAAAGAAATTAATAAGATTGCAGGCAAGCTTACGGATAAAAGCCTCACGGTGATTCCGCTAAACATTTTTATAGTGCAAGGTTTGGTAAAAGTTGAAATAGCTATTGCAAAAAGTAAGCTTAAAAGAGACAAGCGAAGAGATATTGAAGAAAGAGAATCAAAAATTGAGGTTAAAAGGGCACTGAAATACCAGTCTGACAGCCGAAAGCATAAGCATTAAACTTATTTCAAGTGAATTTAAGCGGAAGCATCTAAAATTTCGTGATAGCAATAAAGGAAAATTTTAAGAGCCATGATGGGTATTTCAAAAACATGCAAGCTTTTCCCCGGCAAGTAAAAGCCGGCTCAGTTTCAGGCTTCGCTAACAATTTAAGCTAACCTCTTTAAAAAATTTTAAAAATATGTATACTATATATGCTCAATTCTTTTAACCTACCTTCTTTAGAGGGGGGCGATAGGATTCGACGGAAATAGGTTGAGCTTGGATTGCAAGTCAAGTACCAGAACTTGTAAAAAAATGGGATAAACATAAATGCTAATAATTCAGAGTTAGCTTTAGCAGCCTAATAAACTAAGCTGCTACGTCTACAAGAAGTTGCCTGCACTTTTTGATAGGCGCCGATTGCAGGATACCTTATAACAGTCAGCCTGGAGCTGTTTGAAGGGAAAATTTTACAGGATAGTTTTTTGGGATAGCGTTCACATGATTCCAAAAAGCGAAAATTAGATGTGAACTAAACTTGTAGATATCTGAGTGCCAATATTTTCGGACGCGGGTTCGATTCCCGCCGCCTCCACCATATGAAAATAAACCTAAATTAAAAGTTCTTTTTAAAAACTCTGCGGAAAAACATTATATTTTATGTGATCTTATTGCTTAGGTCCGCATCCCCAGTTTAAGGTAATTGAATCCATGGCCTGACCTGCAGAATTTTTTGCTATTGCAGTAAGCGTATAAGTTGGTGAGTTTCTTGTTAAATTGACCTGAGTTTTAAGGCGACCCCATACACCACCGCTGTCATCTTTACTGAATGTCACGGCAGGCGAAGGATCTCCGGTAACTGTTGCCCCGACCCTGTAGTAGCAGATATCATCACCGGCAGAATATGTTGGTCCCTCAAGGATCTCAAGGTTGATTGTTGGGGTACCGCTTGCTGAAGTTTCTCCTGTTATAGATGTACCTGTTATTGATGCTGTTTCAGTTGCAGTTGTTTCTACTGTGTACTTCACAGAGAATTTTAATTTATTTGAACTTGATATGATTTTATTGTTGCTACCTATAAGATTTGCAACCAATGTATATTCTCCGGACTCCGGGGGATACCAGTCATAAGTATATGGGGGCGAACTAAAAGTTTTTATTATGTCTTTATCATTGATCACCAGGTTAATCTTATAATTGAGCCCTTCAGTTTCTTTAAATTTAATTTCTATTGGGACAAATTAATTTTTATTTATAAAATTAAATACTTCTGCATCATTTGGAGAAGCAACAAAAATTGAATATGAAGTGCTTGCCGTATCTTGAACCACAGACTCGCTCGCTGAAAAAAATGGTAATGGATATTTTGCCTTAAATTGAAAAACAAAAATTACAGCAAAGATTATTATTAAGGCAAATATTATAAAAGGAAATCTATCGGTAAAGATTGTATATTTATTATAGTTTTTTTTCATCCTTTTTCCTTTAGTGCCCTTCCTAAATTAAAAAAATTTAGGCATACGGGCAGGCAGTTTTTCATAATGAAAATTTAAGTAAAAACATGAGAGTTTTTGTATGATGTTAATATTAAAGTTATTAATAAAAGAAGTCAAATAAGTCTCTAAGAGATTCATAAGACTTCTAAGCCTAACTCAGTGGTCTGGCTTATTTTCTATACTCTCTGACTGCTTGTACAAAATTCTATTTATTTTTTCATCTTTTAATATAATCCCAAAGTGCAACAATAGTAATGGTATTTTGGCCAGTTTTTACCTGGCAATTGGGACAGTTTTTGTTTTAAATCAATAAAAAATAAGATTTATAAAAAATTACTGTTATTATAATAAAAGTTTTTAAGCCTTAAATTTTTTACTAATTTTTATTATAATGTTATGAATTTTTTTAAAACTATTTATTGGTGCTAAATTTATGCCAAATCAAAAAAGTTTATATAATTCAAAAAAAATATATGATGATTATGCCCGAAGGGACTACCTGGAAAAACCCGAGATAGTTATATTGGATGAACTTTTTTGCAAGCTGCCAGATATGGATATGCTGGATATGGGCGTTGGAGGAGGCAGGACGACTTTGTATTTTGCCCCTCTTGTAAAGAGCTATATTGGTGCCGATTATGCTCCTCAGATGGTTAAGATTTGCAGGGAAAAGTTTAAAGATAAATATAAATTTATTGAGTCTGATGTCAGGTCCATGAATGAATTCGAAGATAATTCTTTTGATTTCATCTTATTTAGTTTCAATGGGATTGACAGTTTTGGACATCAAGACAGGCAAAAAGCATTAAATGAGATAAGAAGGGTACTCAAAAATAATGGATATTTCTGTTTTTCTTCTCATAATTTAAACTGGAAGAATCTGAACAATCTTTTTAGCTTTAGGTTAAATGATTATAATAATAAAAATATATATCGGATTAAAAATCCGGTTAAGCGCAAAATTTATATATTTAAAACAAAATACAGGGCTTTCAGGTTGGCCATGCTTAACAAGAGCTTTAAAATGTCTGATCTAATTGTAAGGCTCAGAAAAAAGGATTATGGTCATATTTATGATAATTCTTTAAATGGCAAAGCAAAAATTTACTATATATCATACCAGGAACAACTTCGGCAGCTAAAGAGAGCAGGTTTTATGGAAATATCTTCTTATTCAAGAAATGGGCTAAAGACAACAGATGAAAAAGAGTTAAATAGCGGTGGCTGGATTTATTATTTGTGTAAAGCTGATAAGAAAGTTTAAATATGCATATTAATAAATAAATATACGTATTATTATTTACAGAAGATAAATTTTATTTATTTCAGGAAAGATTTAATTTGGATAACAGACCTATAGGAGTTTTTGATTCAGGTGTAGGGGGACTGACAGTACTAAGAGAAATAATAAATGTTGTCCCAAACGAGAGCATAATTTATTTTGGAGATACTGCAAGATTTCCATATGGACCCCGTAATCTTGCGGAAGTGAGGCACTTTGCATTTAAGATTGCGGAATTTCTCTCAAATCGCGAAGTAAAATTAATAGTGGTTGCATGCAATACGTCAACAGCTGCTGCGCTTGAAGATTTGAGAAAGGAATTTGATATTCCTATTATTGGAGTTATCGAACCTGGTGCAAGGTCAGCTGCAGTCAATACTATAAAAAATAAAGTGGGTGTGATTGCTACAAAAGGCACGGTCGCAAGCAGGGATTATGAATCTGAAGTCAAAAGGATAAACCCTGATATAAATGTTTACCAGGTTGCCGCTCCGCTTCTTGTAGAGTATATTGAGAGAGGAGTGCTGGACGGCAGTGATTTAAAAAAGTTGATTTGCGGGTATGTTGAGCCACTTAATCAATATGATATAGATGTTCTTATATTAGGATGTACTCATTTTCCAATTATTGAAAGCGAGATAAAATCTTGCTGCAATGAAGGCATAAAAGTTATCAGTTCGGCTGTTGAAACAGCACGGGATGTAAATAAGGTGCTTGATGCAAATCAAATTAAATCAGAAAAATCTTTAAAGCCTGAAAGAATTTTTTATGAGACCGGGGATGCAAGCAAATTTCTTGAAATTAGTAAAATATTTTTAGGCACAGAGATAAAAGAAGTCAAGAAAATAAAGCTTAACATGCACTAAATAAAAAAATAATTGAAAGGTTTAAATCAATGGGAGATAGAATTGACGGCAGAAAGCAAGACGAAATAAGACCAATAAAAATAACACGAAAATTTATTTCCCATACAGAAGGCTCTGTATTTATAGAGATGGGAAAAACAAGGATTGTGTGCACGGCTTCAGTTGAAGACAAAGTTCCGCCTTTCTTAAAGGGTAAGGGATGCGGCTGGATTACTGCAGAATATGATATGATACCTAAATCAGCACCTATCAGGATTATTCGCCCACAAGTGACAGGCAAAATATCCGGACGAACCCATGAAATCCAAAGGCTCATTGGCAGGTCGCTCAGGTGTGCAGTGGACATGAATAAACTCGGTGAGAAAACGATCTGGCTGGATTGCGATGTTATTGAAGCGGATGGAGGCACCAGAACTGCTGCGATTACAGGCAGCTTTATCGCTCTATTTGACTGTCTTCATTCCATGGTGGATCGTAAAGTTTTACCTGAAATACCAATAGTAGATTTTGTGGCTGCTGTCAGTCTTGGTATTGTGGACGATGATGTTCTTATTGACCTGTGCTTTGCCGAGGATTCCTCTGCGCAGGTAGATATGAATGTTGTAATGAATTCCAGCGGTAAATTCATAGAAATACAATCAAGCGCAGAAGGGTACCCTTTTTATAGGGAAAAATTTGATATGATGCTCGATAAAGCTTCAAGAGCGATCAGTGAGATAATATGTTATCAGAAAAAGATTTTGAGCCAGAATATTTAGAATGAAGATTGTAATTGCCACAAAGAATAAAGGGAAAATCAAAGAGATTAAAAGCTTCCTTGATGATTTGCCGGAAATAGAATTGCTTACATTCGAAGATTTTGAAAACTTTCCTGACATTGATGAAGGCAGTTTAGATTTTATTGAAAATGCAACACTGAAAGCAAAATCAATTTCTGAATTTACTAATGCGATTACGCTTGCTGACGACTCAGGGCTTGTCGTCGATGCCTTATGCGGGGAACCAGGGGTTAAATCTTCAAGATATGCAGGAGAGAATGCGACTGATAAAGAAAACAGGCAAAAATTACTTGATAATCTTGGAAGCTGCAATTCTCTCAAAGACAGAACAGCTCGTTTTATCTGCAAGATGATTTTATGGGATCCGGGGAAAGGATTATTGAAAACCTCTTCAGGTGTTTGCGAAGGCTGCATTGGTTTTACCGAAAAGGGTTCGGGTGGATTTGGATATGATTCCATATTTATTCCAGTTGGTTACAACAGCTGTAGTAGTAAAACTATGGCCGAGCTTTCCGAGCATGAAAAAAACATGATAAGCCATAGGGGTAAGGCTCTTAAAAACCTGAAATATTTTTTAAAAGAAAAATATGGGAGAAAAACCTAGAAAATTTATTACCCTTTAGTGCGGCTCTATCAGATAACGACATCAGATGAAATAAAAATAATTTATTTGTGAGCTTAATAATTTTATTTATGGTTCGAATCCTTCTTCCCCAGCCAAGCCGTACGAATAGGCGCTAAAACTCCATTTTTGTGCGTAAAATCGGTGTTTTTTACCGGTTCGAACATTTTATACTCTTTCTCAAGTGCTGGATATCTATCTGCTATAGGTACAAGCCATGCTTCCGGCTCGATATAGATTTTGCCATCAAGTAGTGTAATATTCTTGCCAATTGCGGCTAAAATTGCCTTTTTTGTGTCCGAATCGCCGATTTCAAAGGCATCACGTGCACAGCTTATAAAATCAAATACTTTTTCTGTCAGTTCTAACCAGTTATCAATCCTGTGATCATAATTATCAATATTTTCTTTAATCTGGACTTATCGGCCAGAAGCTCCTCTCTTTTAGCATCATATTCTTCATCTGTTAGCTGGTCTTTTAACTTCATGTCTGTAAGTTTATTTATCTGACTTTCAATATCCTTATAGGTTTTCTGCAGGTTATTAAATATTGTTTTACGCTCAGCAGTTTCGTCTTTATGTGATTCACCCAGTACTTCCAGTGCCAGTCCCGGAATTGAGGCAGGATTATAAATACCTATTTTTCATTGATATATACGTATGCAATTATCGAATATATTGTTTTTACTTCAGCTTTAAGAATTTAATTTGGATTATGGCTAAGATACAGTACTCTACCAATAGTTCCTAATACCACACTAACAGGAACTCTATCACACTAAAATTCACCCGGTTAACAAAATCGGAACTATATCACAAAAAATCAGCAAAAAGTATTTTTTCATTTTTATTAGCTTTAAGAATTTATCCTGGATATTTAATTGATTCAGTAAGAATTTGTTTTCAGGAACCAAATATTAAGAGGATTGTCGCATATAAACAAAATGTATGGTGAACCAGAAATTGCACAACTTTTATATCACATTGGTTTATACATATTCTTAGTTACCCTTGCTGGTGAAATTGATAATTTGAAGAACTCTTCTGTATAATTTGTATTAATCTCATAACCGGTAATACATCTATTTCAATAATTATAAACAGGCTAGATTTCATTTTATACAATTCTTGAATATAATAAACGTATTAGTCAAAGTTATCCACTACGTTTATCATATACTTTGATGGCATGTTTAATAATGTTTTCAATATATTTTATTCTATCAATATAAAAAGTTCCTCAGTGAAAATATAGATTGAATGATGAACTTCAAGGAAAAACTAAAGAGATTAAGAGAGGCACGAGAGAGTAATAGGCTTGTAATCTTTGTTGGTGCAGGTGTTTCCAATAATTCTGGTATTCCTAGCTGGTATGAGCTTATTAAACGTTTTGCGAAAAATTGGAAATAGACAAGTGTGGTAAATGCAGTTTCCACAGTTCTTTAAACTGTACTCCAGACTGTGATGAGAAATATAACTTCTGCCAGGATGATTATCTTAAAATACCACAATATTTTTACAATAAGAAAAAAGCTGATTATTTAAATACTATAAAAGAAGTGTTCAGCATTGATGCAAAACCCAACAAAATAAATAGTATGATAATGGATTTGCAACCAAAACATATCATAACCACAAATTTTGACAAATTGATTGAAAATACAGAAAACCCAAACAAAATGATCTATAAGATTGTAATTAAGGACGAAGATCTTTTAACCTACCATTCAAATAATAGTTATATAATAAAGATGCATGGAGATATTAATGAGTTAAATGATATTGTTTTAAAGGAAGAGGATTATTTAAATTACTCTCAAAAACATATTTTAATAGAAACTTTTATAAAGTCCCTACTGGTCGACCATACATTTCTATTCATCGGATACTCGTTAAAGGATTACAATCTAAAACTGATAATTAGCTGGCTTGAATATCTAGCCCAGAGCTGTAATAAGGCCAAAAGACAGAGTAACTTTATCCTTATTGAACGCAAAGAAAAATATATTGACAGATATTTCTCAAAGAACAACATAATTACGATAAGTGCTTTAGAAATACCCAAGATAATTAAAAAAAGATACTCAAATATTATGCCAAATAAGATGGGCATAGTTATATGTTCATTACTGGAATGTATTTCAGACACTGGCAGTGATTATCTCCTAGAACCTCTTTTGAATATCCTTTACGAAAGGTATCGGGTCTTTAAAGATAGAAAAAGGATATCTTACGAAGAACTAAAACAATATCATTCTTTCAAATCATTGAAGCGTAAAGGATCAGAAATCAACCTTTCCGACAAGTCGGAATTTGATTCACTAGAGGAGATTTTAAAGAATAAATCAAAAAAAGCAGAATTCATTAAAAAAATACTACTAAAAGCCGGGATTGAGACAATCAGTAATGAGAGCAGTTCAATAAAAGTTGAAGTTTCAGATTATAAAGACAGTTATAGTGAACTTTTAAAATTAGATCAGCAAAATCGTTACAAGGATGTGTTATCAAAAGTTTCTGCTGCAGGTGATATGCTGTTGGTATTGGTAGAGACAGTATTATAATTGCAGATAGTGAGTGGATTTAGGATTTTTTAAAAGAAAATGGATTAATGACTGGGAATATGATTTTTCTATAGATACTGCAAGAAAAATAAATTTGACCCAAAAACAAGAAATTTATAGAGAAAAGATAAATAGAAAAATTATTGAAAAGATCTTTAATTATAAGAGTTATTAATAAGCAATAATTAAATATTTATGATGAATAGATGTAGAACAAATTTTTTTATTTAAGATCTTTAAAAGATATAAATTATATAAAATCCGCTTTAAAAAACTGGTTTATTTTAAAAATATATTACCGGCTAATATTCCGCCAATGATTCCAAATAGCGTAGAAATAAGTACTGTATAACACTGAAATTTAACCGGTTTATAAAATTGGAATTATATCGCAAAAAAACACAAAAAAGTCATAATCTTTCATTCGTTTAACCATATTTTTAATTTTTATTACAGATTTAAGAATTTACTCTGGAAGATTTTATAGATTCGTCCTGATACAGCCTCTTGCAGAACTCCCGACCAATCGATTCTTTTAATTTAAAAAACATACATTTTTAAAATGTTCTATTTATTTACTTGTGGATATTCATCTTCATGAGTATGTTTTACAATTGGATTTACAAAAATACCTATATCTTTTTGTAATTTCTCCATTTTCATTTGGTCTTCTTCTGTCCAATCTGGTTGATGCCTTAGAACAAAATCATAAGAACAAGTAGGTCGTATTTTCATCTCTGTAGCAATTCCTATGATTTTTTTATTTTCTTTATACATTCCTCGGGCTATCCAACAAATAAGAAATAACATATTCTTTCGATTAATTCTTGGTTCTGGTTCATCATGAAAAAGAAAACAATATGTTACTCCATCTGTAGAAAGTATACATCTATATAAATCACCTTCTTTAGTTTTATGAGCAATAATATGATCTTCAAAAAAAACTTTACTCAAATATCTTCTATGAAATCTATTTGGTCTTGCAAGTTCTCTGGCAATAAATTCATATTGAATCGATCCTTCATGTGCACGATTAATTATGCTATCCCAGCCATAGCTAATCCTGTCTTCTTTCTTCTTTGCTTTATATGCTGAATCATTTTGTAAATTTTTCCATAAGCCTTCTTTGATCACAATGAATTCCGAGTTTTTAAAACTGTCAAAGCTTCTGCTATCAATCAAATATCGAGCCAGAAATTCTTCTTCACCGCCCATAATAATTATAGATTTTTCTGTATCAAGAAATAATTCTTTTGCTTTTAAATAATTAATGAAATCACTTACTGTATCCAGCTCATTTAATACAATTTGAGTAAAAACTCGAGCAAAAACATGAACTTTATTATTTTTTATTTCTTCTGTAAATTGAAATACATCTTCTCCTTCTCCAAGCAAAACTGAAATTAAAAAAATATGCTTCATTTTTAAGGAATCAAATATTTCTTCGCTTCTTCTGATATTTTTCAGAGGAATAGGTGTTTTAAGCTCAAACAATTGTCTTCTTGCTCCAGCAAGCTGTCGCAGATTTTTATTGACTTCAGTTTTTTTATAATTATTGTTTTTATCAAGTTTCAAATCTTTAATTTGCCAAATAATAGCCGTATCATCAAAAACTACCAATAAATCACATAATTCTTTTCTGTTCTGTAGTTTTGGATTCAGAAAACACCAGTCAATAAGAAAAGTTTTTGTTGCCAAATCATGAACAACTTTTTCTGCAGTCGTACCTTTAAGCTGAAAATAATCCTTTTGAAATGATTATTCCATATTTTAAAAATTATAAAATTTTTATTTTTCAAATATGTCCATTAATTGCAATAATAATACCTATAATTATATATTATAAAAGCTAATATTTTATATAAAATAATTATTGTATAATATTGATATTTAGCCTGATTATAAAATCAGTATTATTCCACAAAAATTGTTGCAGTCTTCTATAAAAATTTTTCTTTTTTATCCCAACTTTAAGAATTTATCTCCTGGTTGTATCCATTAAGGTAGTATTCGTTAATAGCTCCTAATATGTTTAAAATAAGTACTGTATAACACAGGTAAATAACCAGTTTATAAAATCAGTATTATTTCACAAAAAATATCCTGGACCTTTATAAAAAATCTTTCTTTTTTAATCAAGTATTAAGTATTTGTTGTCTGAATGTTAAATATTAAAGAGTAATTAAGAATATTAAAAATTAAGCCTTACAAAATACAGTATTATAATAAAAGCTCCTAAAGCAAATCTGTATAATGCAAACAGACCAAATCCCCATTTTTTAAGATAAATCAGTAAGAATTTAATGGCCAGTGCTCCAACAATTGCAGAAGTTAAAATGGCAGTTACAAATGGAATTGTATCAACAGACATGCTATTTAAATCTTTAATATGGTAAAGTCCGGCTGCAAGTATTATCGGTCCTGAAAGCAAAAAAGTAAATTTGGCTATGCTTTCTCTTGTCATGCCAAGGAAACGGCCTGCAGACATTGTTACGCCTGAGCGTGATATTCCAGGAATTACTGCAAGTGCTTGAGATAAACCTATATACAGGCTTCTTAATAAACCCATATTTTTCAGCTCGATTTTATTTTTTCCTATTCTATCTGCCAGATACAGCACAATACCAAAAATTATTAAAACAATTCCAATTAAAAGAGGGTTTCTTATTCTCTCCATATAATCATCAAGCAGCATTCCTGCAAGTCCCCCTGGGACAGTGGCAACTGCAATAAACCAGAAAAGCTTTCCATCATCTGATTTAGGTTTTGTAAACCCTGCCCGGATTAAAATAATCCAGTCCTTTATAAAAAAAAGTATTACTGCAAGAGCAGTTCCTATATGCAAGGCTATGTCAAATACAATTCCTGGATCTTTCCAGCCAAAAAACCATGGAATCAGTATTAAATGGGCGGTGCTTGATATGGGAAGAAACTCAGTAATTCCCTGAACAATTCCATAAATTATTGATTGAATTATGCTCATAGATTTTTATAATTATAATCCTTATTTTTAAGATAATTTATTTTTTCCTAAAATTTAGGGTATTATATATCAGTTAAGGTATTAATAAAAATCCTAAACAAAATTATCCTTATAGATGGATAATGTAGATTGGTTTTATTGGTCTTGGACTTATTCTGAATTCCGGAGCTTTAAAAATTTATTCCAGGATATCTGTTACAGTGCAATATTTTGCCAATAGCTCCTAATACGCTGGAAATAGGTACTCTATCGCAGTAAAAATTGGGTACTTTATGAAATCGGAACTGTATCGCAAAAAATATATTGTCATGCTTATTGCTTACAATTATCCACTTCAAGCTTATTTTTATATTTTTTTTACACTTCTGGCCATTATTTTTACTTTAAAATTGAAGTTTAAAAAAATAAAATTTAATTATTGGATATTTTTAGGTTTTTTTTATTTTTACCTTTAATTTAAAGCAGAAAAATTACAGGTTTTTTATTAATTTATAGAAGTTCGTAAATAAAATGGTTTTTAATATAATCCAGATTATAATCTTTTTTGCAGCAATGATTGCCATTTCCTTTCCTCTTGGCATTTACATGAAAAAAGTCTATACAAATGAGCGGACTTTTATGACCAGGATCATCAGGCCGGTTGAATCTTTTATATATAGGATTTTAAGAATAGACCCTCTTGAAGAAATGAACTGGAGAAGATATGCAGCTTGTCTATTGACTGTAAATATCCTGGGCATCATGTTATTGATTTTCATACTTATGCTGCAGGAATACCTTCCCTTTAATCCACAGAAACTGCCTGGTATGCCTTTTACTCTGGCCTTTAATACTTCCATAAGTTTTGTTACAAATACCAACTGGCAAGCCTATGCAGGTGAAACTACCTTGAGTTATTTTTCTCAGATGGCAGGCCTGACAGTACAGAATTTTGCTTCTGCTGCAACAGGAATGTGCGTAGCAGTTGCTCTTATAAGAGGTCTTGTAAGGAAACAGACATGCGGAATCGGCAATTACTGGTCAGATATGGTAAAATCAATACTTTATATACTTCTCCCCCTTTCAATAACCATAGCGCTGCTGCTTGTCGGACAGGGTGTCATCCAGAATTTAAATCCTTATCAAGTTGCTGCTACAGTTGAGGGGGTAAAGCAAGTTCTTCCGATGGGTCCGGTTGCCTCCCAGGAGGCTATAAAAATGCTTGGGACCAATGGCAGCGGATTTTTTAATGTAAATTCTTCACATCCTTTTGAAAATCCTACAGGACTGTCAAATATAATAGAAATGATAGCCATGATAATTATCCCAGCAGGACTTGTAATAACTTTTGAGAAAATGACAGGAAACAAAAAACAGGGATATATTATTTTTTCTGCTATGTTTATTCTATTGATTATGATGTTCCTTGTTATTTATATAACAGAAATAAAAGGGAACCCGCTGCTCGCAAAAATGGGTATTTCAATGCCTACATCAATGGAGGGTAAGGAAGCAAGGTTCGGGCTTACAGGTTCTTCTCTATTTTCTACACTAACTACAGCTATATCCAGCGGTGCAGTTAACAATATGCACAGCAGCCTCACTCCTCTCGCAGGCATGGTTGCTCTGCTTCAGATAATGCTGGGAGAAGTCATATTTGGCGGGGCCGGTGCAGGATTTTATTCTATAATGATATTTGTTTTCTTTACCATATTCATTGTCGGGCTTATGGTAGGAAGGACCCCGGAGTATATGGGGAAAAAAATAGAAGCATATGAGGTAAAAATGGCTGTTATTGCCATAATAATACCTTCAGCTTTTATACTTACAGGAAGCGCCATTGCCTCAATTACAACTGCAGGCACTTCATCTATCCTGAATAAGGGCCCCCATGGGCTTACAGAGATTTTGTATGCTTTTTCATCAGCGGCTCAGAATAATGGCAGTGCTTTTGCAGGTCTGAATGCCAATACTATTTTTTATAATCTTTTCCTGGCTGCGGCCATGTTTACAGGAAGATTCGGGGTAATAATACCTGTTCTTGCAATTTCCGGTTCCATTGCTTCAAAAAAGATAATCCCGGAAAGTTCAGGCACTTTCAAGACTACCAGCATTTTATTTATTTTCATGCTTATCGCAATGATCCTGATTATAGGAGCATTGACTTTTTTCCCTGCACTTTCTCTTGGTCCGGTAGTCGAAAACCTTAAACTTTGGAAACCATAAGCTGTAAGATTTTTAAAATGATTTTTAAGAAAAAATAAAAATATGAAAAACAGATTAATAATAGAAGCACTTGGAGCTTCTTTCAAAAAATTGAACCCTTTTACCTTATGGAGAAACCCTATAATGTTTATAGTTGAAATAGGTTCAGTCCTTACTACCTATTTCCTTATCAGGAATTTTTTCCTTATGAGCCATACAGAGTTTATATTCGTCCTCACAATAACCATCTGGTTATGGTTTACAGTCTTATTTGCAAATTTTGCTGAAGCTATAGCAGAAGGGAGAGGAAAAGCTCAGGCTATGGCCTTGAGAAAAACCAGAAAAGAAATAATAGCCAGGAAAATACAGGGTGGGAAAATTACAGAGGTAGTATCGTCTACACTTAAAAAAGACGATGTGGTCATTGTGAGCGCAGGAGAGGTAATACCAGGTGACGGTGAAATAATAGAAGGTATTGCCTCAGTCGATGAAAGTGTAGTTACCGGAGAATCAGCACCGGTTATACGCGAATCAGGTGGAGACAGGAGTTCGGTAATAGGAGGTACAAAAGTCCTCTCAGACGAGATAAAAGTGCGCATTACTGCTAATCCTGGAGACACTTTTCTGGACAAAATGATAAGCATGGTTGAAAGTGCCAAGAGACAAAAAACACCCAATGAAATAGCCTTGACCATACTGCTGATAGGGCTTACCAGTATTTTTATACTGGTAGTAGTTGCACTACAGCCTTTTGCCATTTATTCCAATACCAGTGTCTCCATACCCATACTTGTTTCACTTCTTGTTTGTTTGATCCCGACTACCATAGGAGGACTGCTAAGCGCCATCGGAATAGCAGGCATGAACAGGCTAATAAAAAGAAATGTCATTGCCCTTTCAGGAAAAGCTGTAGAAGCTGCAGGAGATGTTGATATTCTTTTACTTGATAAAACGGGTACGATAACACTGGGAAACAGGATGGCTTTTGAGTTTATAGCAGCAGAAGGAGTCAGCATGGAAGAGCTTGCAAAAGCTGCACAATTGTCTTCACTTGCTGATGAAACTCCCGAAGGCCGGAGCATAGTGGCCCTCTGTAAAAATAAGTATTCGATAAGTACTCCGGATTTGAGCCAATACAAACATGAATTTATTCCCTTTACTGCCCAGACCAGGATGAGTGGTGTAATAATGGATAATAAGGATATATTCAAGGGAGCGGTTGATGCCATTGAGGATTATCTTAAAGAAAATGGTGCTATTCTAAGCGAAGATGTGAGACAAATAGCAGTAAGTATTGCCAGGAATGGCGGTACCCCGCTGGTGGTGACTTCCGCAAAAAAAGCTATTGGGGTCATCTATTTAAAAGACATTGTCAAGGGAGGCATCAGGGAGAAATTCAATGAGCTGAGGAGGATGGGTATAAAAACGGTCATGATAACCGGTGACAATCCATTAACTGCCGCCACCATAGCTGCAGAATCAGGTGTCGATGATTTTATTTCCCAGGCTACGCCTGAAACAAAATTAAAACTTATAAGGAAATTCCAGGATGAAGGACATCTGGTAGCTATGACCGGTGATGGCACAAATGATGCTCCTGCACTGGCACAATCCGATGTTGGACTTGCTATGAATACCGGCACCCAGGCTGCAAAAGAAGCAGGTAATATGGTTGATCTTGACAGCAATCCTACAAAACTTCTTGAGGTAGTGGAAGTAGGTAAACAATTGCTCATTACCAGGGGTGCCCTGACTACTTTCAGCGTTGCAAACGATATAGCCAAATATTTTGCAATAATACCTGCAATTTTCATGGTTGCTTTTCCGGAACTGTCTGTCTTAAATATAATGAAGCTTTCCAGCCCTCAGAGCGCAGTACTTTCAGCCGTTATATTCAATGCTTTGATAATCATAATACTCATACCACTGGCGTTAAGGGGAGTCAGGTTCAAGCCGGGAAGTGCAAATGAGATAATCAGAAAAAATATACTCATTTATGGTCTGGGAGGAATAGTTGCTCCATTTATCGGGATAAAACTGATAGACCTGTTGTTTAGATTGATCGGTTTTTAAACAGGAGAAAATAACAAAAATGCTTAAAACGATAGCAAGATCTTTATTAATTTTGATTATCCTGATTATTATCACAGGAATTGCTTATCCTTTGCTTATTACAGGGATTTCAAAAATTGCTTTCCACAATAAGTCCTCCGGTTCCCTTATTTATAATGACGGAAAGCTCATAGGTTCAGGGTTGGTAGGCCAGGATTTTAAGGGAGAGGGATACTTTCATCCAAGGCCCTCGTTTGCAGGCCAGCAGGGTTATGATGCTCTGAGATCCCAGGGCTCCAATTATGCTGCCTCAAATGAAAAATTCCTGGCAATGGTTCGTATCAGGGTTGACAATTTCAGAAAAGAAAATCAAGTAGATTCAAATGCTGCAATTCCGGCAGACATAGTCACAGCATCTGGAAGCGGGCTTGATCCGCATATTTCAATAGAAAGTGCGCTTCTTCAGGTATCAAGGATTGCCAGTGCAAGAAATATATCACCTGAAACTCTCCGTTTGCTGGTCATTGAAAACGGAGGCAGGCAGTACGGTTTTATTGGTGAGCCTGTTGTAAATGTACTTAAGCTCAACCTGCTTTTGGATAATATGAAATAGAAAATATTTAAAACAGTACACGACCTTGAGATAAAGTAAAAAATCAGGTATATAATGTTGATTATTAAATTAAAAAAGGCAAATAAATTTTTCTTTATAATTAAAACCTTAAAAGTAAGAGATAAAAAAACTCATGGATGAAGAGATAAGACCGGATCCGGACAGTCTGCTTAAACAAGCAAACAAGATAAATAAGGGAAAGCTTACGGTATTTTTGGGTGCTGCTGCAGGTGTTGGAAAGACTTTTGCCATGCTCAGTGCTGCAAAAGAAAAGATGAAAGAAGGAAAAAGAGTTTTAATCGGCTGGGTGGACACCCATCACAGGAAAGAAACAGATGAAATCCTGGAAGGTATTCCCCGTCAGGATCCTTTAAAGATAAATTATAAAGGGAGAGATTATTATGAACCTGATATTGATGCTCTTATTAAGATAAAACCCGATATTGTACTTATAGACGAATTTGCACACAGCAATATTTATGGAAGCAAGAATATAAAAAGGTATTTCGATGTGGGGGAACTCCTGGACAGTGGCATAGGTGTTTATACCACTTTAAATATCCAGCACCTGGAAAGCCTCAATGATGTTGTATCACAGATAACAGAAATTTTTGTAAAAGAGACAGTTCCTGATAAGTTGCTGGAAAATGCTGAAATTCATCTTATTGATATTGATGCAGATGGTTTAATACAGAGGCTCAAGGATGGGAAGATCTATATTCCTACTCAGGCTGAAGAAGCTATAAAAAAATTTTTCAGACCAGGAAATATCAATGCACTCAGGGAGATATCCTTAAGATATACAGCAGATAACGTAGATGTCCATCTGCAGGATTATATGAAATCAAGAGGTATAAAAGGCCCCTGGAGGACGGGTGAAAAAGTAATGGTCTGCATAAGCAAAAACAGTCAGGCTATAAATCTTATAAGAATCGGCAAAAGAATGGCAGCCAGTTTAAACGCAGAATTTATTGTAGTAAATGTAAGTACTCCCTGGGAACATGAACTTTCTCCCCAGGCTCAAAATAATTTCCTGGGAAACCTGAAGCTTGCAGAATCACTTGGAGCTGAAATAATTTCACTTTCCGGTGTGACAGTTGCAGATGAGATAATAAACCTGGCAAAAAAAAGAAATATTACCCAGCTTATAATAGGAAAACCCTTGAAACCAAGGCCTATCGAATGGTTCCAGGAACCTGTTGTAGACAAGATAATGAGGCAAAGCGAAGGAATAAGAATACATGTCATTCCTACGGGTGTAAAAAAGCCTGCTTATAAAGAAAAGGAGAGAAAAAGAAATTATCGGGATCTCCTGCTGCCAGTTATTGTGGGTTTTGGGCTTATACTGATATTTTACCTGCTATCTTTCTATTTTGAGTCCTTTATTGGTATTTTTAACATCACACTTCTTTTTGCAATCCCTGCAGTTATCGTTGCACTTTTCGGAAATTATATTGTTACGGCTATAGTAGCTGTGGCAAGTTTTATAACATTTGATTTTTTCTTTATACCTCCCAAAAACTTACTGGTGATAGGAGACCTCAGGTATATCCCGAGTTTTTTTATTTATCTTATTCTTGCCTTGCTTATATGTTATTTAAACAGAAAGGTAAAGTTTCAGATAAGATTTATTAAAAAAAGGGAAGAGCAGTTATCCATTCTGTATTCATTAAGTAGAAAGATATCTGCAAAAACAGATTTGCAGGATGTAATAGAAAATGTAAAGGAAAAGATAGAAAAGCTTATTGAATGTAGAGTGATTTTCCTTTTAAAGACCAGCAATGGCAAGCTGGAGATCCAGGAGCATTTACTTGATGAAGAACTGAAAATAAAGCTAAGCAATGAAAAAGAAAAAGCTATTGCAGAATGGGTGCTTGCCAATGGACAAATTGCAGGAAAAGGTACAGATTATTTGAATAGCAGCAGACTTATCTATTTCCCTTTAAAGACCCAGGGCGAGATTATCGGTGTGACTGGTATTTTATTAAATAAAGAGAAGGCACTGCTTACAACCGATCAGCAAAAATTAATTGAATCAATATTCGGGCTTTTTGCTTCAGTAGTCTACAGGATAAATATAAACCGTAAATTGAATGAAGCCAAGGTTATGGAAGAATCACAAAAATTATATAATGCTTTGTTCAATTCCATCTCACATGACCTGAGAACTCCTCTTACTTCCATTATAGGTTCTTCTGGAATTATTGAAAAAGAAGGTGCTATGTTGAGTGAAGAAGATAAGACAGAACTTGTAAAAAATATAAACAGAAGTGCTCTGAGGATGTTGAAAATAGTAAATAATCTTCTGGATATGGCAAGGATAGAAAGCGAAAAAATAAATCTGAAATATGAATGGTGTGATATTGAGGATATTGTCGGGGTTGCAGTAAAGCAGGTTGAGAATATAGAAGAAAGAAAACTGGAAATAAAAATAGGTAAAAATGTTCCCCTTATTTGGGTCGATTTTTCACTCATGGAACTTGTTTTTGTCAACCTTTTGGATAATGCAGTAAAATATTCAAAACCTGATAGTAAGATAACAGTCGATGTAAGCAATGAATCAGGAGAACTTTTTATAAAGGTAAGCGATGAAGGCACTGGTATCCCGGAAGAGGAATTGTCAAGGATATTCGAGAAATTTTACAGGAGAAATATTGCTGACAATATCCAGGGTACGGGACTGGGTCTCCCAATATCAAAATCGATAATAGAATTGCACAATGGAAAAATATGGGCAGACAGAAACTCAAAAAATGGATTGATCATCAAAATACTGCTGCCCTTGCATGAGCAGCCTGCATTAAAAAGTAAAGAGACTGAAAATGAATGAATAATGACAAGGAAAATATTTTAATCATTGATGATGAAAAAGAAATAAGGAAACTTCTTCATATAGTCCTTTCCACAAATGGTTATAAAGTAGAAGAATCTGAAAACGGCAATAATGGTATTGCACGTGCAGCCTTTCTGAAGCCCAACCTCATACTACTTGATTTAAGCCTTCCCGATATTGACGGGCTGAAAGTATTAAAGCGTATAAGGGAATTTTCAAAGAACCCTATAATAATCCTTTCGGTGCGGGAACAGGAAAGCAGTAAAATAACTGCTCTGGACAGTGGTGCGGATGATTATGTGACCAAACCTTTCAGTCCGGGAGAGTTGCTTGCCAGAATAAGGGCAGCTATAAGGCATTCAAAAAAAGAGGTTAACGAGCCAGTGATTATCTTTGAAGGTTTAAATGTCGACCTGTTAAAAAGAGTTGTAAAAGTAGGAAAAGAAGATGTAAAACTTTCTCCTATAGAATATGAGATCTTAAAGATACTTGCCCAGAACAAGGATAAGATAGTTACCCAAAAGTACCTGCTGGAAAAGGTCTGGGGCCCAACATTCATAAATGAATCTCATTATTTACGGATTTATATAAGTCAGATAAGAAAAAAAATTGAAAAAAACTCTTCCCGACCTGAACACCTACTGACTGAACCGGGAATAGGCTATAGACTGGTTTAAAAAAACCAGCCAGATCCTATTCTTAAGATATTTAAAATATAATTTTTAGGTTAATAAGTTCTTTAAAAAAAGGTTCAAAATTTCACCGTCACAGGCATATAATAAATAGTGAGTAGCATGGTAGGGTAAATAAATTATCTTAAAAACTCAATTCAGGTATAAAAATAACCTTGTCTGAGCTTGCAATTCTGGTTCTAACTTCGTTTGCTATGGCCAGCCATTTCGGTATGTATGTCACTTACAGGTACTTTTCACAAAGTTAAAAGTATTTAATAAATTACATTTGAATATACCATAAATTATGGTAATATAAACATAAAATATGGTAAAGGAGTTAAAATATGCTGGAGCCTGTATTTGGTAATGTCACTGTTGAAAAAATTTTATTTGCCCTTGAGGTTTATGGACAGGCATATCCTGCAGGACTTGCAAAACTGTTTGGCATACCTGTAAATGGAATCCAACAGCAGCTTAAGCGTCTTGAGGATGGAGGGGTTGTAGTTAGTTTAATAGTTGGCAGAACAAGACTTTATCAGTTTAATCTAAGATACGCCTTTTTAAAAGAATTAAAAGCATTAATTCAAAGAGCAATGGAATATCTGCCTGAAAAAGAAATTCAGAAGTATTACAGAAATAGGACAAGACCAAGAAGGACAGGTAAACCATTATGATTGCCGATTGGCAAAAAATAGGGATAAAAAAACTGGCAGCAATAATATCAGACCATTTGCAAAAAAATGGTATTGAAGTTGTTCTTGTTGGTGGAGCTTGCGTATCACTTTATTCAAATAATAAGTACACTTCATATGATATTGATCTTATTACTGATAGTCCTATTAAAAAAATAATTCCGATACTTGAACAGTTGGGATTTAAAAATACAGGAAGCCGTTTATTTGAAAACCCTAAGTGTAAATTCTTAATTGATTTTCCAGCACCTCCTGTATCAATTGGAGATGAACCATTATCTGAGTTTAATTATTTAAAGACACGTTTTGGTACAATATGCTTGTTAACCCCAACAGATTGTGTTAAAGACAGGCTGGCTGCCTACTTTTTCTGGAACGACCTGCAATCTTTGGACCAGGCAGTTATGGTAGCAAAAAGAAACAAAATTTATCTATCCGAAATAAAAAAATGGGCCAAAAATCAAGGTGAGTTGGAAAAATATAATGTCTTTATTAAAAAAATAAATTAAGAGCTTTTATATTGTCATTTAAGTATTTTGAGAGTGTTGTGATAAACTTTAGAGAATTATTACTGGCATAAAAATAATCTTTTCTGAGCTTGCAATCCTGGTTCTAACTTCGTTCGCTATGGCCAGCCATTTCGGTATGTATGTCTCACAAATCTGATTATTCTTTAGTTATATAAACCAGAGTTTATTGGTTTATTAATACCTTGTCTTTTTCAACGAGTTTTCCTGATATATATCTGTGAATAAGACTTGCTATTAATGTCTGATATGGAATGCCTTCTTCTAAAGCTCTTCTTTGAATATATTCAAGATCTCTTTGAGATATGCGAATATTTATTCTTTTATTTTTAAGAAATGTTGCCTTGGCATATGCTGTATGTTTTTCTATTTCTTTTTCCATATCAGATATTTCAACATACTCATCATTTTCATAGTCGTTTAATATTTCTTTTTCTTCACTATCCAATTTATATTTCATTATTTGCCTCCAGATATTTTTTTGTAGCCTTTCTGCTTGGAATAATTGTTTTTAAGAATATTTCTCTTTCAGTTTCAACAAAGGGCACCAGATATATATAATTATTTATTTCCACCACATATATTTTTTGACCAGGATATTCAGCCTGATTTTTATTTTTTAATATGGCGCATAACTTTTCGTTTTCTATATAATAAATAACATCTTCAAAAGATATGCCTCTTTCCTTTTTAAGCTTTTCATTTTTATCATTATTCCAAGAATAATATTTCATGTATGAAATATAGTGCAATGTGTGCTTTTTGTCAACTTACATGTTATGCCAGGACAGGTATGAATAAGTCATCTTTCGTATCCATAATCCTGGTTCTAACTTCGTTCACTCTGGGCAGCCACTGAATATTTATTGTGTTTTGAAAAACTATTGAAAAAAAATTAAATATAATAATAATTAGAAGTTAGAATGGATGATAACCAATATAAAAAAGAGTGGGAAAAGTTAGGTTCCATCGAAATTAAAATGGTTCAAAAAGATGGAAATTGCCCCCATGCACTAAACGATAAATTCTTCTATAAAAATCCTTATACAAAACCCGAAAATGTATGTAATGCTCTTTTGCATGTTATGGATCTATATACATGGAGAGTTGCCTTGGGGTTTCCCTCATGGGAAAAAGATGATAGAAATATTTATAGGATACACTGTCCTTCGAAAAAGGGTACTGTCTGGGAAATGAGGAAAATTAATAAAGATCAATAAAGTTATAATTAAATCCTGCATAGTTTAAATTATTTAGTTTTACAAAATAAATCTCTTATATTGTTTAATTGCTTTAAAAATTGTTTCGAAATTTAACTACTTGGCTAGCCATTTCGGTATGTATGGAACTCCACCAAAGGAACTCCGGAACTCCACCAAATAACGGCAATCTGCTTGTTTATTTACCTATGAATAGATCTATATAATTTTTATACCAGAATTGACGTCCATACTCTATTTTTTTATCAATCTGTTTTAATATTTTCAGTTCAGCCATTTTTTTTGTAAGCTCGTTTGCCTGGGGGCGTGAAAGTCCGGTCCATTCCTCTATTTTTTTTACAGTGACAATTGGTAAATTATATAATTTTTCAAGAACAAGAATTGCTTTCTTTGCTCTCTTGCCAAGTGTTTGAATTTTTAATAGATCACTTACCCTTAAAGAATTTATTTTCTTTGATATATCAATAGCCTCTTCTGCTATAACAGCCACCCCATCAAGAAAAAAATTCAGCCAGGAATCTATATCACATTTTTCACTGTGATATCCTGCTAAGTTGTTATAATACTGCTTGCGATTCTTTAAAAAATAATCTGAAAGGTATAATACCGGTCTTTCAAGAATTCCTAACTTACAAAGATAAAATGTAGTCAGCAGTCTTCTAAGCTTGCAATAGCAGTTCTAACATCGTTCGCTACAGCCAGCCAGACTTAAAAGCTAAATAATTTTAAATGCTGCAATAACTTCTGAAAAAAGTGCTATTGATTGTTAATAGGGATTCTAATACTATATTTTTAACTATGGATTTAAATAAAATAATTAGCAAAACAAAAACTCCAATAACGATCAAGACTTTGGAAAAAGATTTTTCTAATATCGGCTTGCGTGATGGTATGACCATATTATTGCATTCCTCACTTAGTTCAATAGGCTGGGTTTGTGGAGGTGCAGTTGCAGTTATTTTAGCATTGGAGAATGTATTAGGACCGGAAGGTACTCTTGTTATGCCGGCCCACTCCGGGGATCTTTCTGACCCGAGCATATGGGAAAATCCTCCTGTGCACAAATCCTGGTGGAAAATAATAAAAGAGGCAATGCCCCCTTATGATTGCGAACTTACACCAACCAAGGGAATCGGAGTAATTCCTGAAGTTTTCAGGAAGCAAAAAGGTGTCTTAAGAAGTAATCATCCACAAGTATCATTTACCGCCAAAGGCAAAAATGCCAAATTTATTATATCTGAGCATAATTTGAATTTTGGATGTGGAGAGTGTTCTCCTTTAAAAAAGATTTATGATATTGATGGATATGTGCTGCTGCTTGGAGTAGATCATTTAAGCAATACTTCAATCCATCTTGCAGAAGCATTAGCAGATTATTCCGGGAAGGAAATAATTTCAACTGGCGCTCCACTCTTTTATGATAAAAAGAGAAAATGGGTGGAGTTTAAGGATTATAAGGATTTTACCAGAGATTTTGTAAAACTTGGTAGAGACTTTGTTAAAGCCAAACACAACTATATCAATATTGGTAATATCGGAAATGCAAAATCACAATTCTTTAAGCAGAGGGACCTTGTGGATTTTGCTGTCGGCTGGCTAGAGAAAAACAAGTAAAAATATTAAAGAATCTATAGACATAAAATTTTTTAAAATTGCTGTTTCCGTTAAAAATTGTTTCGAAATTTCACTATCGGGTGAAGCCACTTTAAGACGTTTATCTCATATAAATTTTAATAATATCTATTCAATTAATACAAATAGTTGCATAAAAGTTTTTGCAACATCAGTAACGGCAAGTGACTGCATAATTCGTGGATTTAAAATAATTTATGGAACCAAAAGGTCTTATTTCAAACATATATTAAAAAAAAGCATTGAGTATTTTTATTACGGTAAAAAATTGAGTTGAATCTTGCTCTGGAAGGAGTATTTTGTTTAAAATTGAAAAAGGACAAACAATAAGATTTTAGATAAGACTTTTTAATTTTTCTAGGCACTTTTCCAGGTCTATCCCGGTTCCCATAACTTTTTTCCAGATGTCTCCTGTACGGCCAAGTCTGCGAAAGATATTTTTCATGTTAAAATCAGCAGGCTGGAAGTTTTTGTCAAGTTCTTTCCATTGAAGGGGAGTTGAAACAGGGGCAGCTTTCCTTGGACGGATGCAGTAAGGAGCAGCTACAGTTTGTCCTATCCTGTTCTGGTAACAGTCAAGGTATATCCTTCCATGCCTTTTATCCGGTGAGCGTTCAACACTGGTAAGATCAGGTTGCCTGGTATTAATTATTTTTGCTATTATCTTTGTAAAATCAAGCGCCTGTTCATAAGTATATTTGGCACCGAGTGGAATATATATGTGAAGTCCTTTTGATCCTGAAGTCTTGCAAAAACCTTCAACATCCATAGCATCAAGAACTTTTTTTGCTTCTCTGGCTATCATTCTGACGTCAGAAAAATCAACTTCATGGGGATCCAGATCAAGAATTGCATAATCAGGACGTTTCAAAGTGTCTATCCTGGAATTCCAGGGATGAATATCTATGCATCCCAGATTTACCATATAAAGCAGTGATTCTGTACCGGTGCAAACAAAATAATCAATATTTTCATTTTTGGATTCTGCAAAAATCTTTACGGTATGAAGCCAGGGCGGCAGTTTGTAGTCAATATCTTTCTGGTAAAAACATTCACCTTCTATCCCGTCGGGACATCTGTTCAAAGAATGAGGCTTATTTAAAATATACGGGAGTATATGCTCCGAGATATTTTTATAATATTCAAAAAGATCTTTTTTTGTATATTTTTCTTCGGGCCAGAATATTTTATCGGGATTACTGAGAACGACTGAATTTTTTTCCTTTACCATATTATTTTTTAGTTTTTATCTTTTTGTTTAAATTTGAAACATTGTAGATTTTTAATTTTACAGGTTTCTCTATTTTTACGTCAGAAGCATCTTTATCAGTTCTGAGCCCTAAAAATACCGGATGGCGCATTATATTTTTATCTGTCCATTCTGCGAATTTGACTTCAGCAATAAGCTGAGGTTTAAGCCAATGTGCAGCTGTTGTGGTATCCGGCACTGTCTTGAAGGGGCAAATACCTGTCTCCAGCTTTTTAAAAATATTATACAGGTTTTCAAGTTCTCTTTCATCAAATCCACTGCCTGCCTGGCCGGTAAATATAAGCTCACCCTTATCATATACTCCGGTAATTATTGAATCAATTTTATTTCTTGATCCCCTTGGCTCGGTATATCCTGCAATCACAACCTCCTGCTGCATCTTTGTCTTTATCTTTAGCCATTTATTTGTTCTACTGCCGGGAATATAAATACTATCTGATTTTTTTGCCATGATACCTTCAAGTCCATTTTTAGTTGCTTCATTAAAGAAAGCAATCCCTTCCTTCTCGATATGGTCGCTGAATTTGATATTTTTTATACTGCTTTCCATATTATTGCTCATATTGCTTCCTTTAATATCTCTATGACTGGATAATAAAATTTGTTTTAATAATTTTTTCCTTGTAATCAAAGGAAGTTTTATCAGTTCATATCCTTCCAGATAGAGAATATCAAATACATAATAGACAAGCATTCCTTCTTTATATTTGAGATATTGCTGCAGAAGCTGAAACTGGGACCTGCCTTGTTTGTCAAGTACGACGATTTCACCATCAAGCACTGTGCTTATATGCATTTTTTTTAGCGATTCTGTAATTTCAGGAAATTGTGAATTGAAATTTAAATCATTTCTGGAGTAAAGTGTGACATTATTTTTCTGAATTTCTGCAATAGCTCTGTAGCCATCCCATTTGATTTCAAACACCCATTCATTACTGTCAAAAGGTTTTTCTATCAGGGTTGCAAGCATTGGTTTGAAATGAGTAATTTCCCCGGTTTTTTTCAGTGAGGAAATATCTATGCCTTGTTCTTCAAGGATTTTTATCATTTTTTTTTAGAATTTTCTTTTTCTGCGGGTTCTCCGGGTGCTTTTATTTTTGAGATGTCAATTTCGGATGCAAATTCATCATTCTTTTTTATCAGCAGCCAGGCTTTTGGTGAAGCTTTTTTTAGCCTTATTAAAGCAAACTCGCCCTTGAGCTTTTGACCATTTAAGATAAAAGCTATATGGCCTTTTTCCAGACCTTCCCTCAATATCCGTGAGCCCTCTTGCTTATCATTTGTGTCAAGAGCGTGATATGTCCCATAATCCCAGATATAGACTTTTCCTGCTCCGTAATTTCCTTCGGGTATCGTTCCTTCAAAATTCTTGTATTCAAAAGGATGATCTTCAACCATTACAGCAAGCTTTTTATCCTTTGGATTGATCGAAGGTCCCTTCGGTACGGCCCAGCTTTTAAGTACGCCATCTAGTTCAAGGCGTAAATCGAAGTGAAGGTGAGATGCAAAATGTTTGTGCACGACAAATTTCAGCATATCCTTGTTTTTTACCTTAGTCTTTGGTCCGGTCCCGCTTTTGTCAATGCTTTTACTCTTGGGTTCAGAAGTACTTTCAAAATTTCTTTTCTTTTTATAATTTTCAAGAGACATTTCTTTTCTTTGCTTTCTCCAGGCTTGATTTCAATTTTTCCATAAGATTTATGACTTCGGCAGGTTTTTCGGGTTGGGCTTGCTCAATGGAACTGATCTTGCCTGTTTTTACTTTTTGTTCAATTATCTTTTTAATTTCTTCTGAAAAAGTGTCCTTAAAATCTCCGGGTTTAAAAGGAGAACTGAGTTTATCTATCAGCATTATTGCCATTTCTATTTCTTTTTGAGGCATTTTTTCTTTAGTCGGAATATTGAGACCTTCCGGTTTTCTTAGTTCACTGTCGAACCTTATTTGATTTAAAATCAAAAGGTCGCCGTCGGCTTTTAAAATTCCCAGATGCTGAAGGTTGTGAAGCACATATTTTGCTACTCCTGCTTTTTTAGTTCTTTTTAGTGCTTCCCGCAATAAGGCATATACTTTTGACGCACCTTTTTCCGGTTCAAGATAATAAGGCTGCTCAAAATATTTGGAATCAATTTCATTTTCGTCAGTAAATTCAACAATTTCTATATTTTCACTTCTTCTGGCATATGCTTTCCTGAAATCTTCGTCATGCAGTATTACATAGTCACCTTTCTGGTATTCATAACTTTTTGCAATATCTCCGAAAGGTACTTCCTCACCGGAAGACTTGCATACTCTCATATATTTGACAGGGCAGAGATCCTTCTCCCTGACCAGATGGAAATCAGGTTTTCTTTCATCAGTGGCCTTATAAAGCTTTACCGGAATCAGGATCAAGCCAAAACTTATTGTGCCTTCCCATAAAGGTTTCATTGGTTACCTCCCGGTTCAATAATATGATTACGGCTTTGAAGTTTAAAAATATAAAATTATTATAAATTTTTGTTATATATAATACGTAATGATAATATAATACAATATCAATTATTTTTAACAATAACAAAATAGTAATATTATTTCTTCCGTAACTAATAATAAAAATAATAAATATCCTGATAAGGAATAATTGCTATTGACAAAAGATACTATTTTGGTATCATTTTAGGAAAAATAAAAAAGAAGGGTAAAATGGCAATAAGAAAAATAATAGAGATAGATGAAGATATTTGCAACGGATGCGGCAATTGTATTCCCAATTGTCCCGAGGGGGCACTACAAGTTATTGATGAGAAAGCAAGGTTAATCAGCGATCTTTTTTGTGACGGGCTTGGAGCGTGTATAGGAGAATGTCCTGCCGGAGCGATAAAAGTTGTTGAGCGGGAAGCTGAACCTTATAGTGAAACGAAAGTTATGGAAAATATAGCAAGACAGGGGAAAAATGTAATAGATGCACATTTAAAACATTTAAAGAATCATGGTGAAACAGGTCTTTATAACGAGGCATTGGAGTATTTGAAAAATAATAATATCGAAATTACGGAGGATGCTAAAATGGACAATAAAAATTCAGAAAATGAAGAAAGGCTGCCATGCGGCTGCCCGGGTTCGGCAGTAATGGACCTTAGGGAGGAAGAATCCAGTGAAGATACAAGGTCAGGAGGTTCTGTGCCAAAAAACAATTCAAAGACAGCAAAGATTGCGGAGCTTTTAGGTCAGCTTACATCAAAGGAATCAAAGCTGAGGCAGTGGCCCATCCAGATAATGCTTGTGCCGCCAACCGCGCCATATCTCAAAGGTGCAGAACTGCTTATAGCTGCCGACTGTGTCCCATTTGCATATGCTGGATTTCATGAAGATTTTTTGGAGGATAAGGCGCTGCTTATTGGATGTCCAAAGCTTGATGACAGTGAATTTTATGTGGAAAAATTTACCGAAATATTCAAGCTCAATGATGTAAAGTCGGTAACAGTGGCCCATATGGAAGTACCGTGTTGCTTTGGGATGCTGAGTATTGTAAAGCAGGCAGCAAAAGATTCCGGAAAGAATATACCGGTTAAAGCCGTAAATATAGGTATCAGGGGAAATATAATTTCAGAAGATTAATTTTTTCCGGTTTATTTTATTTGTTATTTGACCTTGAAGTGTGACCGTAAGCTTGTACAATAATTATATGGTAATGATAAATATAAATATCTTGAAATAGTAAATCAGACAGTAGAAATGAAGGATATTATTTATTATTCTGATGATTCTTATCTGGGGGAAGGTATGTCTCTGGGAATAGCCAGAGGTATGCTGGTCAAATATAAGGATATGAATATTGTTCAGGAAGGATTGGGAATAGGCAATCTGGCTTTAAAAAATGGATTGATGACTTATTTCGCATCAACTGGCAATACTATACAATTTAGCGACACACAATTCAGGAAAACTTTTTTTGTCGATAGTGTGCTGTTGTGGCGGATAAATGGTAAGGTGTCAACATTTGTAACGAGAATAATTGATATATTGGCCCAATGCTATATGCTTCTTCCCGGTCTTCAAAATAACTTATTGAGAACCGGAACTTCACTTCGTAATTTATTTAAACTCACTCCTCAATTAATAAAAATAGCTCCAATAGCCGAAGCCTGTTTTAATTACTCCGTTGAAAAAGATGAATTGTATATTGAATGCAAGATTAAGTCTCTTGCAGGTTATTTGAGTAAAGTATTTATTTTAAACGAATTAGGGGCCGATTATTTTACAAACGGTATCAGGAACGAAGAGATTGTTTCAACCCCGACTGGCTGGAATTATATTAAATCAAAACATGATTGCCCTGCTTTTTACAATCCTGAATATAATCTTTCTTTTCTTGTAAAAAAAATAAATGTAAATGATTCAATTCCATATAAAACACTCTGGGGAAGAGAAAAAACAAGAGATTTATCGTGGGCAGGATTTGAGTTTGAGCTTGATTGCAGAAACAAAAAAATAAAAAGTTTTGGGTGCAGATATATTGCCAATATAAAATAATAAAGGAGACTGTTTGAAACCGGAAGTTGCCTTGGTTTATCCATATTTTAGAACTTTTGCTGATATTCAACAACTTTTTCAGCCTTTGGGGATAGCTTGTCTGGGAGCTGAAATTAAAAATTTAGGGATACCGGTTATTCAATACGATTGCACGTTTGAAAAATATGACGAGGTAATAGACTCGATTGTCAAACAGGATCCAAGCATAGTCGGAATTTATACAATGATTACTTTAAGCAGGAACACGTTCAGAATGCTCACAAGTTTACGCGAGAAATTGCCTCATGCTCTTTTTGTTTCCGGCGGGCCACTTCCAACATTATATCCTGATCGTTTCGCGAAAGAGTTTGATATAGTTTTTAGGGGGGAAAGTGACATTTCTTTTCCAATGTTTTGCAGGGATTATCTTAAGAATCCTTCAAAGGAACTAATCTTAAAAATTATGACTTTTAATAAATATCCCGGCATTTATATCTCTGGTAATGATAGAAAAATTGATGTACCTTCCAGGCATTTAACTGAAAAAGAAGTCAGAGAGCTTCAGATTGCAGACAGAAGTTTTGCAAGGCACAACCAATACCAGGAATTCTGGAAATTAAAAACAGGCAGCAGTCAGGCAACTATTATGATGACAAAGGGATGTCCGTTTAATTGTGATTTTTGTTCAAAGCCTATTTTCGGAAATAAACTGAGAAAAAGGTCAGTTTCCGACTGTATTGACGAAATATTATATATAAAATCGCTTGGATATAGTCAGCTCTGGATTGCTGATGACTGTTTTACGCTTGATAATAGATTCTTAAATAGTTTCTGTCTGGAGATGATAGAAAAAAGGATCAATATGACATGGAGCTGCCTTTCAAGGGTTGACAGCATGAGAGACGAATCCGCTGAGTTGATGCGCAATGCTGGATGCGTTAAAATTTATCTTGGAGTCGAATCCGGCAGCGATAAAACATTGTCGCTTATGAAAAAACATTTTAAGGTCAAGGACGTATCCATAATGGTAGAAAGAATGAATAAAGCAAATATTAAGATAGGTGCTTTTTTCATTGTCGGCTATCCAGGCGAAACGACCGATTCAATTAATAAGACGTTTAAATTCTCGCTTTCCTTACCTTTTGACGAGATCTCGTTTACCGTGCCGTACCCATTACCTGGTTCAAATCTCTATAACAAGATAAAAGGTTTAAATTCCGATGACGATTGGGATTTCGAAAATGAGAATAAATTTATTTTTAGGAGCCAATTTGACGAATCATGGTTGAAAAACGAAATTAAAAGAGTGTTATCCGAGTTTGAAAAAAGAAAAATGCTGAAAGTCTGATAAAACTTAATATGCTGAATTGCTATAATAAAGTTCTAATTTGAAACAATTTTTCATTGATTGAAAATTTTAAAATATATGTTAATATACACTCTGCGTACAAGATGGATTTTTAAAATGGTTGTTTTTTTATTTTTTATAATTTTACTGTTTTTTTAAATACCGGGGTGTAGCGCAGCTTGGTTTAGCGCGCCTGCTTTGGGAGCAGGAGGCCGGTGGTTCAAATCCACTCACCCCGACCAGAAGATTAACAAGGAATTATTAGTTTCATAAGCGGGAATAGCTCAGTTGGCTAGAGCATCAGCCTTCCAAGTTGAGGGTCGCGGGTTCGAATCCCGTTTCCCGCTCCATTATTTTATTATAATATTCCAAATTATTACTTGATTACATAAATTCTTAAATCATATTGAAATCCTTAAACCAATAAGTGAAGGTATAATCGATAATATTAACAGTAAAAGAAATTCTGCAGCATAAATGCTTATGTTTGGAAAAACAATTGGGATATTTGCAAAAACTGCAACAATCGGATCACTTCTTCTTGACTTATATTTCAATTTTAATTAAAGTATAATTTTGGTTTTCAGGGGAATTAGATATAGAGAAAGATAACCTGAAAGGAAATTCCTTTAAAAAATCCCTTGACTTAAGTTATTTGTTTAATATGTTTGTTTGATATAATATGATTTAGCGTGTTTAGGTCCAAAACATTGGAAGACCGAGCGCTTGTAGCTCAGTTGGATAGAGCGACGGACTTCTAATCCGTAGGTCGAAGGTTCGAATCCTTTCAAGCGCGCCAGGATTAGCGCCAATTTGAAACATGCTATATGAATTTTGAGTGGTGGGAATAGCTCAGTTGGCTAGAGCGCAGGATTGTGGCTCCTGAGGCCGCGGGTTCGAATCCCGTTTCTCACCCCATTTTGTTTGTGCGCCTGTAGCTCAGTTGGATAGAGCGTCGGACTTCGAATCCGTTCGTCGGGGGTTCGAATCCCTCCAGGCGTACCAAAATTAAATATTTAATTAACGGGTAAAGTTATCTGGAGTGAGAAAATATGCCTGTGGCATATTTTCAGGGATTCGAAAGGACGGAGCGAGCTGAAGCGAGTGAGTCCGCGGCTCTGCAGCGAACGTCAGCGAGACGAAAGACGCCAGTCCTCTCCAGCGTACCAAAATTAAATTGCAGTTTATACGGGTCGTTAGCTCAGTAGGTAGAGCACCTGACTCTTAATCAGGGGGTCACAGGTTCGAAGCCTGTACGACCCACCAGTTGTGCGAGAGTGGCGGAATTGGCAGACGCGCTAGACTTAGGATCTAGAGGGCTAATCACCTGTAGGGGTTCAAATCCCCTCTCTCGCACCAGTGAGACAGACACCGAAGCATAAAAGAGATTAAAGGAGTGGATTTATTTTGAGTTATAAGTTAAAAAGCTTGAAAAAGATTGAAAATAATAGGATAGTGTTAGACCTTGAAATAACTAATAATTATTTAAAGAAGTCGATAAATATTGCGTATAAAGACCTTTCACAGAAAGCAAAAATTCCAGGTTTCAGGAAAGGCAAAATACCTTACAACATCATAGATATAAATTTTGGCAGAGAATACGTATTGAACGAAGCTGCCAATATAGCTATTTCCGAACTATATCCAAAAATAATAGAAGAATCCAATATAAAACCCATTGATTATCCGAAAGTAAAGATAAATAACATAAAAGAGGATGAGTCGCTTGATTTTGAAGTGACAGTCGAAGTTGAACCTGAAATCAAACTGCCGGATTATAAAGGCATAGAAGTCAGTGGATTATCCGAACAAGTTACAGAAGATGAAGTTCAAAAGCAAATTGATATCCTGAGAAGCCATTATGCTACTCTTGAACCTGTGGAAGAAGGCAGGAAAACTGTAAAAGGAGATTTTGTTATTTTGGATTTTGAGGGTAAGATAGATGGCAAAGATTTTGAAGGCGGAAGTGCACAGGATTACACTCTGGAGATTGGTTCAAAAACTTTATTTGAGGATTTTGAAAATGCTCTTATAGGTATGATTAAGAATGAAAAAAAGGATACTCAACTTAAGCTTCCTAAAGATATTGCGAACAAGGAATTAGCAGGTAAAGTTGCAGATTTTAGCATTCTTGTAAAAGAAGTTAAAAGAAAAGTTCTACCTAAAATTGATGAAGAATTTTTAAAGAATTTCGGAGAGTATAAGGGGATTGAAGATTTCACTGAATATATCAGAGGCAAAATTCTTGAGCAGAAACAGAAGACCAGAAGAGAGAGAATGGCTTTTGATATAGTAAATTATCTTGTGGAAAATTCAAAATTTGATGTTCCCGACCCAATGATAAGGAATCGAATCAATCACATGATGGAAGATTTTGAAAATGAACTAAAAGAACATAAAATTAATAAGGAAGACTATATCAAGTCATTAAATATTACGGAAGAGCAGTTTCAAAACAATGTCAAACAGTCTGCCACAAGAGAAATCAAAGAATATCTAATCTTTAATGCTCTGGAAAAAGCTGAGGAAAAGAATATAGAGCCCAACGACTTGCAGATTGAAGATGAAACAAAGAAACTTTTAGCAAATTATGAAAAAGAAGAAGAAAAAAACAAGCTGATTGATTACCTTAAAAATGATGCCGGAAAAAAAGAGCTGACGGCAAGCTTGCGGAGAAAAAACCTGTTTGATATGCTGTTAAAAAGTGCAAAAATTGTGGAAGTTAAAGATAATAAAGAAGAAAAACTCAAGGCTAAAGATAAAAAGCTCTGGGTACCTGGTGGAAAAAGCAGAAAAGAAAGTGATGATAAAAATGTATAATTATTTGATTCCAATGGTCATTGAACAGACCAACAGAGGTGAAAGGTCCTTCGATATTTATTCAAGGCTGCTTCAGGAAAGAATTATTTTTCTTGGCAGTGAAATAGATGACAACATAGCAAACGTTATAATGGCCCAAATGCTTCACCTGGATGCAGAGGATCCGGAGAAGGACATACAACTATATATTAACAGTCCCGGAGGTGCGATTACTTCAGCGCTTGCAATTTATGATACGATGCAGTTCATTAAATCGCATGTTTCATCAATATGCATAGGCCAGGCAGCCAGTGCCGCTGCAGTTCTCCTTCTGTCAGGGGAGAAAGGTAAAAGATTTGCACTTCCAAACTCAAGGATCTTGCTGCATCAGCCTTCCGGCGGGGTACAGGGCACATCAATGGATGTTGAGATCCAAACCAGGGAAATGGTAAGGTTGAGAAAAGTTTTAAATATAATTATTGCAAAACATACAGGCCAGGATATTAAGAAAATTGAAAAAGATACCGAGAGAGATTTTATATTAAGTGCCGATGAAGCAAAAGAGTATGGTATCGTCGATGAGGTTATAATTAAAAAATAAGAAAGGATTGATTTAGATTTGTCTCAAAATGAAAATAAAAAGAGTGATTTTTTAAAATGTTCTTTTTGTGGAAAATCTCAGAATCAGGTCAGGAAATTAATTGCCGGGCCTGGTGTATATATTTGTGATGAATGCATAGATTTATGCAACGAAATAATTGACGAAGAGCTAAAAGAAGAAAAAGAAGTCGATTTCAAAGACCTGCCGAAACCACATGAAATTAATAATATTTTAAATGAATATGTTGTTGGCCAGGAAAGAGCAAAAAAAATTCTATCTGTTGCTGTCTATAACCACTATAAGCGCGTAAGATATGGTAACAAGATTGCCAAAGATGAAATTGAGTTGCAAAAGAGCAATATTCTTTTAATAGGACCCACCGGATGCGGTAAAACCCTGCTTGCACAGACGCTTGCAAGGATACTCAATGTCCCTTTCTGCATAGCAGATGCCACAGCACTCACTGAGGCAGGCTATGTGGGCGAAGATGTTGAAAACATTCTGCTGAAGCTGATCCAGGCTGCAGATTTTGATATAAAAAAAGCTGAAACCGGAATCATTTATCTTGATGAGGTAGATAAAATAAGCAGAAAATCTGAAAATCCATCGATAACCCGCGATGTTTCAGGGGAGGGGGTGCAACAGGCGCTTCTTAAAATACTTGAGGGAACCGAAGCAAATGTACCTCCGCATGGGGGCAGGAAGCATCCTCACCAGGATTTTATACAAATAAACACTACAAACATTTTATTTATCTGTGGCGGTACTTTTGGAGGTCTTGAAAAAATAATAGAAAAGAGACTGAACAGGAGCAGCATTGGTTTTGCACCAGAGAAAATACAGAAAAAGACAGAAAAGGTCGATGCTCTGCTGCCCCAGGTTCTTCCGGAAGATCTACTAAAATTTGGTTTGATCCCTGAATTTGTTGGCAGGTTGCCTGTTGTGGCTTCTCTTACCAATTTATCTGAGGATGATATGGTTAGAATATTAAATGAACCCAAGAACTCGCTGATTAAACAATATAAAAAGATATTCAGCATGGATAATGTAGAACTTGTATTTAAAAAAGATGCTCTCAGATCAATTGCAGAGCTGGCTTTAAAAAGAGGTACCGGAGCCAGAGGGCTAAGATCGATTATGGAAGAAATTATGCTGGAAGTAATGTTTGAAATTCCTTCAAGGCAGGATATCAAAAAATGTGTGATCACAAAAGATGTTGTTGAAAAGAAAATAGCACCGCTTCTTATAACTGATAACGAAAATCAGGACTTCTTGGCAGACGAAGAAAAGCTTGCTTAATTATGTTAGATGAACTTTTTGACAAATTGCAGGATAAGTATAACCCTGGTGATTTTGAGGCAAAAATATATCAATTATGGCTTGATAGTAATTATTTTCAGGGAATTATTGATAATACAAAAAAACCTTTCAGTATCGTAATCCCGCCTCCAAATGTCACAGGTTATCTTCATGTCGGGCATGCCTTAAACAACACCCTTCAGGATATAGTTATCAGATATAGAAGAATGAAGGGGTTTTCTGCTTGCTGGATACCTGGTACCGACCATGCCGGAATTGCCACTCAGAATGTTGTTGAAAAAGAGCTTAATAAAACTGGAATTACAAGATTTCAGCTCGGCAGGGAAAAATTTACAGATAAGATATGGGAGTGGAGAAACCAGTATGGCAACAGAATAATATCACAATTAAAATCTCTGGGAAGTTCCTGCGACTGGAGCAGGCTTAGATTTACTTTCGATAATGATTATATTCGGGCAGTAAACAAAGAATTTGTTGTTCTTTTTAATGCGGGACTTATATATAGGGGCAATTATATTGTTAACTGGTGTCCAAGGTGCTTAACTGCAATTTCGGATATTGAAGTCGAATATAATAACAAAAAAGGCATGCTTTGGGATATCAAATACCCTTTAATTGACAGGGAAACCGGGAAATCCAGTACCACTGAATTTATCATAGTTTCTACAACAAGGCCTGAAACCATGCTTGGCGATACCGCAGTTGCAGTAAATCCGAAAGATAAACGATATAAGAATTATATGGGACGATTTGTACTGCTTCCTCTTATGGAGAGAAAAATTCCAATAATTGCAGATGATTATGTTGACATGAATTTTGGAACAGGTGCAGTAAAAATAACTCCTTCGCATGATACCAATGATTTCGAAATCGGAAAACGGCATAAGCTTGAAGAAATAAATATAATGACAGAGTCAGCCGAAATAAATGCCAATGCAGGCAAATACAAGGGGTTGGACAGATATGAAGCCAGAAAAAAAGTACTTGCCGACCTTGAAAAATCAGGACTGCTGCTGGGAAAAAAAGATCATATTTCTTCGGTAGGCAGCTGTTCAAGATGCAATACCATAATTGAACCCAGGGTTTCGCTTCAGTGGTATGTTTCAATGAAAAAACTTGCAGAACCCGCAATTTCTGCAGTCCGCGAAGGCAAAGTAAGAATTATACCTAAGAAATGGGAAAAGCTTTACTTTAACTGGATGGAAAACATAAGGGACTGGTGCATTTCAAGGCAGCTATGGTGGGGACACAGAATACCGGTTTGGTACTGTATTGATTGTAATGAAATGATTGTCAGTGAAACCCCGCCGGAAAAATGCAGCAAATGCTCAGGTACAAATCTGGAACAGGATAACGATGTGCTCGATACATGGTTCAGCTCTTGCTTATGGCCTTTTGCTTCGATGGGCTGGCCCAAAGATACCCCGGAGTTGCATTATTTCTTTCCGACAAGTGTTTTGATTACAGCTCATGATATTATTTTTTTCTGGGTTGCAAGAATGATAATGATGAGCCTTTATTTTATGAAAGAGGTGCCATTTAAGGAAGTATTTATAAATCCTCTGGTAAACGATGTGTATGGTCAGAAAATGAGTAAATCGAAAGGAAATGTTGTTGACCCTATAGAGATAATAAATAAATATGGCGCAGATTCATTGAGATATACACTTGCATCGCTTACAACACCAGGAAAAAATCTTCTCCTTGGCGAGGAAAAAATAGAAGGTGCCAGGAATTTTGCCAATAAGCTCTGGAATGCTGCAAAATTTTTAATACACTGTATTGATGGTGAAAAGGATTTTTATCCGTTTAAAATAAAGTCTTCGGAACTTAAGTTAAATCTGTGGGATAAGTGGATATTATCAAGGTTTGCCAAAACCATAAAAACTACAGAAAAATATCTGGAAAAATATAATTTTTCCTTTGCATGCAGGATTTTAAATAATTTTTTTTGGAAATATTACTGTGACTGGTATATAGAAGCTTCAAAAGTCAGGATTGCCAAAAACTCCAAAAATGACAAAAAAACGGCACTTTATATACTTTGGTATATCCTGGAAAAATATTTAAAGCTGCTGCATCCATTCATGCCATTTATCACTGAAAAAATTTGGCAGAATGTTCCTCATGAAGGGGAAAGCATCATGATAGAAAAAATCCCTGGCTCCGGTGACAGAATGCTTGGCAGGATAGATAACGAATCTGAGAAAGAATTATTATCAATTTTTGGAATTGTGGGTGAAATAAGGAGACTGAGATCAGAGCTCAAAATAAATCCTGCAGTCAAAATCAAAGTTTATATTAAAACAGCCTCAAAAGAATTAAGTGAGCTTATTATCAGTAATTTAAGCTATATTTATTCTCTTGCAAAGTTGGAACTGCTGAATCTGGCAGAACCTGAGGATAAAAAGGGGTTTGTAAAATCTGTTAAAGGCGGCAGTGAAATTTATATATACCTGCTTGATGCAATTGATATAGAACTTGAAATAAAAAGGCTCAAGGATGAAATTTCCAGGTTAAAAATTGAAAAGGAAAAAAGCGATAAAAAAATTTCCAACCCACAATTCATGGAAAAAGCTCCTAAGGATATTATAGCCAAAGAGTCGGAAAAATTTAAACAGTCAAGTCATTCTCTTAAGATATTATATGACCAGCTTGAAAAGATGCAGGAAATTAAAAAGTGATGCAAAATTTTAACTATGCTCAAGCCACTAGATACCTCGATGATTGTCTGGTATTTGGTATTAAACCAAGCCTCGTAAGAATAAAAAAAATACTCGAAATTCAGGGTAATAACCATAAAAAAACAGATTTCATTCATGTTGTCGGCACAAATGGCAAAACATCAACTGCCATCATCGCAAGTCATATCATATATAAGCATGGCTTAAGGTGCGGTTATCATATTTCACCTCATATAAATGAATATACCGAACGGCTTTGGGCCTGCGGCGCCAGTATATCCAAATCACGATTTGCCAGACTTTTTTCCGGTATTTATCCCTATGTTCAGATAGTAAATGATCTAAATCTTGATGGTCCTATGACACAATTTGAAATTATTGCAGCTATGGCTTTCGGGTTATGTGCCGAGGAGCATTTGCAGGTTATGATTCTTGAAGCCGGTATGGGTGGAAGGTGGGATGCCACAAATGTGGCAGATTCGGTGGTAGCAGGATTAACAGGAGTAAGTCTTGAACATACTGCAATTCTGGGAAATACTATTGAAGAAATAGCTGCTGAAAAAGCACAAGTGATAAAAGAGGGTGCCTATGTTGCTACAACAAGCAATAATAGAAAGGTGCTGGAAGTTTTAAGGAAAAAAACAGAAAAAACATATTCGAAATTATTTGTGCTTGGGAAAGATTTTTTTATTTTAAAAAAAGAAAAAATAGATTTAACTGGTTGGAATGTGGATATTAAGGGAACAATTTCGGAGTATAGGAGCCTAAAAATTCCGCTAGTCGGAAATTATCAGCCCGCCAACCTCTCTCTGGCTCTGATGCTTGTTGAACTTTATTTCAAAAAAATAAGTAAAAAAGTTAATGAAGATCTTGTTAAAAAAGCGCTTTTGAGTATAAATGTTATGGGAAGATTCCAGATAATGCAAAGAAATCCGCTTGTAATCGCCGATACTTCACATAATCCCGAGGGAATTAAAAACTTTATAAATAATCTTAATGAAAATTTTGCAGGCTCAAAAAGAATAATTATCTTTGCTGTACTTAAGGACAAAAATTATAAGGAAATGGTTGCAGATATCGTATCTGCCAGTGACATTCTTATAATAACCTCAAGCCAAACTGTGCGAAGTCTTGATGTAGAGATCCTTGAATCTGAAGTCGTCTGTTTAATAGAAAAACTGAAAAAAAATAAAACAAGCAGCATCCCGGAACAGGTTTATAAAATTGATAACATTGGAAATTCTTTAAATTTTGCTTTAAATATTTCTAAAAGTAATGATATTATATGCATTACGGGCTCAATAACTAATTTGGAACATATAAATTTTTAGCTGGAGGATTGATGGACATACTAAAGTATTTTACCAACATTATGAATTTCTTTAAGCTTCCCATTTGGAGAAATTTAATCTATGGAATTATTTTTATAATTGTGATAATCTGGCTTGCGTTTGTATACTGGACGTACAGGGATGCCAGACTGAGAAATACAAATGCAATATTCTGGGCAGTAATAGTGCTCATATTTAACTTTTTGGGCCTGATTATTTATCTGATATTGCGCCCGCCGGAGTTTATTGAGGATGTAGTAGAAAGATCCCTTGAGATTAAAAGAATGGAAGCAATTCTTAATTCCAATATTTCCAAATGCCCGACATGCGGAAAAATGATAAAAGAAGAATTTATTCTTTGCCCGTATTGCAGAAAAAAGTTAAAAAAAACCTGTATTCAATGCGAAAAACCATTGAATTTGGACTGGAAAGTATGTCCATACTGTAAAACAGAA
Source organism: Actinomycetota bacterium (assembly GCA_023475715.1). The sequence continues at coordinate 20,609 of JAMCVO010000087.1, read as the reverse complement.
CAATAATAAGGTGTGATAGTATTTTATGAAAAAAAGTCTTGTCATAATAAAACCAGATGGTATCGGTAAAAAAATAGTCGGTGAGATCATTTCAAGATTTGAAAACGAGAACTTATACATCAGCAGATTAAAAATGATACATATTGACAGGGAGCTGGCATGTATGCATTACTGCGAGCATAAAGGGAAGCCTTATTTTGAAAGACTAATTAATTATATTACTGCAGACAATTCGGTTGTAATGGTTCTGGAAGGTGAAGATGCAGTTAATAAGGTTAGGAAAGTCATGGGGAATACAGATCCCTTAAAAGCAGCACCAGGAACAATCAGATCTGATTTTGGTACTGATATAACCATAAATGTGGTACACGGTTCTGACTGCACCGAAAGTGCCGAAAGGGAAATCAGATTATTTTTTAAAGATTATTATCAATAATAAACCTATATTTATTATCAGCAGCAAATTAGATTAAAGCAGGTGGTTAATGGGTAAAAGAAGGGGAATCATTACCTTTTTTATTGTATTTGTAGGTGGTGTATTGGGTGCTATTCTAGGGCATGTGCTCAAGGATACGATACCTATTCTTGATAAAGGGTTAAAGGTTGGAACAGATCAGCTGAGCTTAAATTTATATCTTATAGATGTTAGCTTCAGTTTACATTTAAATATTACTCTTGGTGCTATAATTGGGATATTAATAGCATTTTTAATAGCAGATATTGGAAGAAGAAGAAGACAATAAAAGAATTATACTGGCATCAAGTTCTCCGAGAAGGAAAAGGATACTGGAGCAGCTTCATCTGGATTTTGAAATAATTGAGCCCAGTAAATCCGTAGAAAAGCTTTTTAAAAATCCTTACGAGACTGTTTCATATAATAGTCTAGCTAAAGTCAAAAATATTTATAATCATGCTATAATTAATAATTTAAATTATAGAAATGCATTGATTGCCGGTTTTGACACAATTGTATACTGCCGCGGTAGATTTTTCGGTAAGCCGCTCGATATAAAAATGGCAAGGGATTTTTTAACGAGCCTTTCGGGAAAAAGCCACAGTGTTATAAGCAGTGTTTCTGTTCTGAATTTTAATTCAGGCAGTTTCTTGTCTGATAGCGATATTACCGTAGTAAAATTCAGGAAGCTTGATAAGGCTGAGATTGAAAAATATCTTGAAATCGAGTATGTTTCGGATAAAGCAGGAGCATATGATATTATGGGATTTGGAAGTATATTGATAGAGAAGATAAATGGCTGTTTTTACAACGTTGCGGGACTTCCGGTAGGCAAGTTCATAGGTTTAATGAAAAAATTTAATTACAAAATTTTATGACAATTTTATAAGAATTAAGGAGACCTTAGATGTTTGATTTCTTTTTAAATTTAATAGGCAGGGATATGGGTATAGATCTTGGTACTGCAAACACACTGGTATTTGTAAAAAATAAGGGCATAGTGTTGAATGAACCATCTATTGTTGCCATTGATAAGGACAACAAAAAAATTCTTGCTGTGGGGATGGAAGCAAAAAAGATGGTTGGCAGGACTCCCGGGAACATAGTGGCAATAAGACCCTTAAAAGATGGTGTTATTGCAGATTTTGATACTACAGAAAGAATGCTCAGATATTTTATTCAGAAAGTTCACAAAAACATGGCCATTGCACGTCCACGTATAGTTATATGTGTTCCTTCCGGTATTACAGCAGTTGAAAAAAAAGCGGTTGTTGAAGCGACCGAACAGGCAGGTGCAAGGGCCGCATATATTATCGAGGAACCTCTGGCAGCAGCCATAGGTTCAGATCTGCCTATCGACGAACCAACGGGAAGCATGGTTGTGGATATTGGCGGCGGAACTTCAGAGGTTGCGGTAATTTCTCTGGGTGGAATAGTTGCGTATCAGTCTTTACGGATAGGCGGGGACGAAATGGATGAGGCCATTATTTATTATTTGAAGAAGGAAAATAATTTACTGGTTGGTGAAAGTACCGCTGAAAAAATAAAAATGGAAATAGGTTCAGCTTTTCCACTTGAAAATGAAGAAAAAATGGAGGTAAATGGAAGGGACCTTGTAGCAGGTTTACCCAAGACCATAATAATAACAAGTCAACAGGTAAGAGCTGCACTTGAAAAAACACTGAGCGACATAATAAATTCCATAGTTGAAGTTCTTGACGACACTCCTCCAGAGTTAGCCTCTGATATCATGAAAAGAGGCATAGTATTAAGCGGAGGCGGAGCGCTGCTTAAGGGGTTGTCGGAAAGGATCAGCAGAGAAACACATTGCCCCGTCTATCTTGCTCCGGATCCGCTGGCATCTGTAGCCTTAGGGGCAGGTAAGTGTGTTGAAGATTTTTCATCACTTAAGAGGTACTTGAGATATTCAAAACAATAGGTTTTAAAAACCATGTATCTAATATATTTTGATGGCACCTTTAAAAAAAAATCTAAAGAGTACTATTGTTTTAGCTGTAATAATAGTCATTTGCATAATTGTTATTACGGTAAGCTTTAAAGATGCAAGTCTGCTTAAAGAAGCAAAATCTGCAACTTTGAATTTTTTTGAGCCAATTCAGGAAAAAACTTTCCTTTTATTTCAACCAATATCAAGATTCTTTAACGGCATTAATGATTACTTTAAACTAAGAGAGAAACTGCTTGCTTTAGAGGATGAAAATGCTGCGCTGCAGAAAGATTACAGTGAAAATATAAATCTTAAGATTGAAAATGAATCATTGAGGAAAATTCTTGGATTGCAGATCAGGGAAGAACACAAGACCCTGGTGGCAAAGGTGATTGGCTTTTATGAAAACAAATGGCAATCCCAGATAATATTAAATGTTGGTAAAAGAGATGGCATATTGGAAGGGATGGCGGTTGTTACAGAGGCGGGACTTGTTGGTGTAATCTCGCTAAGTTCAAACAATACATCAGAGGTCAGACTTATAAATGACCCTCAAAGCAGTATAGGAGCCAGGGTACTCTCATCAAGAAAGCTTGGAATTATTGAAGGTGGTCTGGATAAAAAGATTTATCTGAACTATATTGCGGCAGGCGAAGAAATTTTTAAAGGCGACATCTTGTTTACCTCTGAGTTTGGTGAATATATTCCGCCCGAAGTACTTATCGGCAGAGTAAAAAAGGTTTCAATGGTCCAGGATAATCCATACAAACAGATTGAAATCGAACCTTTTGCAGATTTTAAAAAATTGGAAAATGTTCTTGTAATCAAAGGATAAGAAAAAAGAAATAAATAATGAAGGCCACACAAAAAATACTGCATTTTATAATTCTCCTTATATGCCTGGTGCTTCAGATAACTCTGGTTGAACGACTGAAATTGTATTACATAAGTCTTGACCTTGTCATGGTAGTCATAGCCGGCATTACTATTTTTGATGGAATGATATATGGTGTTGTTTACGGCTTTATAACCGGAATGATTCTTGATTTGCTGGTTGGAAATGTCATAGGGATCAGTGCATTAATATATGCTTTAAATGGTTATGTTGTCAGCAAAATTATGAATATTGGGTTGAAGAAGAAAATATTAGTTTATATTTTAGCGATTTTTTTTATAACTGAAATCAATTTATTGTCTTTTACCGGTGTTTATTACTTGTTTAATTTCAGGGCAAGCTTGGGAGAGCTTGGCCTGGAGATAGCAATAAATCCTATTTGTAATATTTTATTAATGTTAGTATTGTTTCCGCTTCTTCAAATTGGTAAAGAAAGAAAGGATGAGTTTGGATTTTTACACAAAGATGAGATTTAGAATAATAATTTATTTCATGCTGATCCTAATTGCGGTCCTTGCCGTACGTCTTTATTTTCTTCAGGTAATGAGCGGGTCGATATATGCACAAGAAGCTTCGCAAAGCGTGCTTCGTACCAAATCAATACCTGCGCCCAGGGGAAATATTTTTGACAGGAATGGCAAACTGCTGGTAAAAAGCATTCCTTCCCCTGCAGTTGCAGTAGACCCCCGGATTGTTGCCAATAATAAGGAAGTGCTCGAAACGCTTAGTGAAAAATTAAATATTCCCTATGATGAAATAGTCAAAAAAGTTGATAAAAGCAATATTTCCTATCTTGAAAGAGTCATTTTGAAACAGAACATTGATTATGGAACAATGATCTATCTTAAAGAAAATGCCAATTCATTGCCCGGAGTAGAAATTGTTAACGTATTTTTCAGAGATTATGAATATGGCTCGCTGGCCTCTCATGTACTTGGATATATTGGTGAAATTGATGAGGAACAACTGAAGATGAAAAAATACAGCATTGGATATGAAGGAGGAGATCAGATAGGGCTTACCGGTATAGAAGAAGTTTATGAAGATATTCTTAAAGGGACCAAAGGCAAAATTACTTATGAGGTTGATCCGCTTGGAAAACCAAAAAGTATTGTTGAAGAGGTACCCTATACCAATGGAAATAATATATATATCACAATTGATATAGATCTTCAGAAAGTTGTCGAAGAATTGCTTTCAAGCTCAATTATGGCTGCGAGAGAGAAAAAAGTTCCGCGGTCTGAAGACTATTTTAAGGCTCCTGGCGGTGCAATTGTTGTACTGAGTGCAAAGACAGGCGAAATACTTGCCATGGCAAGCTATCCAACATTTGACCCCTCTGTTTTTACAGGTGGAATTTCGGTATCTGACTGGAACTATTTAAATGATCCGAAAAATGATTTTCCGTTAAATAACAGAGCCGTGATGTCATTTGCAGCAGGCTCTGTTTTTAAAATAGTGACAGCTTATGGCGGACTTTCCGAAGAAGTTGAAAGTGAAAATAGTGTAGAGCGCTGCAATGGGGTCTGGTATGGTCTTGGAAGAGATTTTCCTAAATACTGCTGGTTAAAAAGCGGTCATGGCAGTTTGAATATTCTGGGTGCAATAAAAAATTCCTGCGATATTTATTTCTATAATGTAGCTTATAAACTTTTTGTAAAAAATAATAATAAGGATGAGCTATTGCAAAAATATGCAAGAATATTTGGTTTTGGAAGTAAAACAGGAGTCGATCTGCCTTATGAAGATGGCGGGTTAGTTCCCGATAAAAAATGGAAAAAAGAATTTTTTAAGGACCAGAAAGATAATTCAATATGGTTTCCGGGAGATACCGTCAATATGGGTATTGGACAGGGAGATGTATTGACTACACCCCTGCAAATGGCACAGGCTTATTCGATTATAGTAAACAGAGGCTTAAAATATACACCTCATTTTATAAAAGAAGTTAAAGATGCAGAAGGCAATACTTTCCTTGATCCTGGCAACAAGAGCTATGAAGATTTGAATTTAAACAAAAATTATCTTGAATTAATAGAAAAAGGTATGGGTCTTGTTGTTTCACAGGGAACTGCAGCGAGCAGATTTATAAATTTTCCGATAAAAGAAATCCCGGTAGCAGGAAAAACAGGTACCGCTGAAGTTTTTGGCAAACAAGACTATGGATGGTTTGCAACTTATGCTCCTATAGGAAATCCCGAGTACATCATTGTTGGTATGTTAGAACAAGCAGGTGGTGGTTCGAGTTCGGTTGCCCCCATTGCTGAGAAGATTTATGAATATTTATTCAATATCAATTCAAAATGAAAGAATCATTTATAAAAAAGAATAAAAATTTAGATTTTAACTTTGAACTCCTGGAAGATGAAAAAAAAAGAAAGATTAAGTTTGATTTCATGCTTCCGATAGCAGTATTTTTGCTTTCAGGTTTTGGTCTTCTGATAATTTACAGCGCTACAAAATTTAGCATGCCAGGCGGTGTGACAGACCCGATGTATTATCTTAAAAGGCAGGGCTACTGGTTTATCGGTGCTGCAACAATATTCATCTTTATTCAATTTTTTAACTACAGGCTTATCCAAAAGTTCTGGTGGGTATTTTTTCTGCTGAACATTGCAATTCTAGTTGCCGTACTTGCTTTTGGATACGAAGTTCATGGTTCCAAAAGCTGGATAAATTTAAAGCTTTTTCCCATACAACCTTCAGAATTGGCAAAAATATTAATGGTTATATCTGTCGCGGCTTTGCTTTCCAAATGGCCGAGGGAAAAGGAAAATAAAGTTGGTTTTAAAAAAGTTTCACTTTCCTTTTTAGCAGCGGCGATAAGTATGCTTTTGGTTCTTTTCCAACCGGATTATGGAACTGCGCTGATATTTTTTATAGTTTATATGGGAATGCTTTTTATTTCAGGTGCTAATTTTTTCTATTTTTTCGGTATCCTTGCAGCCACTATTGGAGGGTTCTTTGCAGCAATAAAAATTGGTTTGATAAAGCAATACCAGCTTGACAGGATTCTGGTTTTTTTAAAACCTGATATTCAAAAAGAGGGTATCGGCTATAACCTTTTTCAGTCGAAGCTGGCCATAGGTTCCGGAGGGCTTTGGGGTAAAGGTTTGTTTCTTGGAAAGCAGACAAATTTAAGCTACGTTCCTGAGCATCATACAGATTTCATTTTTTCAGTAATAGGCGAAGAAATCGGTTTTTTCGGTGCGATTTTTATTATTCTGGTACTGGGTCTTATCATCTGGCGCTGTTTTTATATTGCATCAAAGGCGCAAAACAGCTTTGGCTCTTTAATCGCATCAGGAGTTGGCTTCATAATCTTATCCCAGGTTGTTATAAATATTGGAATGACAATAGGAATAATGCCGATAATTGGCATACCGCTGCCATTCTTAAGTTATGGGGGTTCCAATCTTTTAAGCATATTTATTGGGATAGGGTTGGTTGAAAATGTTTATCTTAGAAGAGACTTAAGGAAAAACCACGAAATTGCTAACGAGGAGTTTGATTGATGAATCTGGAATTTAAGGAGCTGGAAAAACTTCTTTCAGGAATAGAAAAACCCGGGAGATATATAAATCATGAAATAGGCATAAAAAGTAAAAGCAAGGATTTTATTGAAAATCATCCCCACACCGTTTTGAGTGTACTTGCATTTCCTGATATATATGAAGTTGGAATGCCTAACTCAGGAATTCAAATTTTATATCAGATAATAAATAAGCATTCAGAGTTCAGCGCAGAAAGGGTGTATGCACCATGGATAGATTTTGAGACAAAGCTCAGAAAAGAAAAAGTAAAATTATTTTCACTTGAAAACAGATTTTTTCTTGATTGTTTTGATTTTATTGGCTTCAATGCTGCTCATGAAATGCTTTATACAAATATTCTTAACATGCTGGACCTTGGCGGCATCGCAGTTAACTCAAAAGACAGAAAAAACATTTTTCCTCTGGTATGTGCCGGCGGCTCTGCTACCGTAAATCCACAGCCTCTTTCAAAATTCATGGATTTTTTTGTCGTTGGTGATGGCGAAGAAGTGATTGTATCTTTGCTTGAGAAGATAAGATACTTTAAGAAAGCGGAAAATAATGAAAAAGGGAAAAGCACCAGTAAAGAATTATTGCTGAAGGAAATTAGTAAACTAGACGGTGTCTATGTGCCTGTTTTTTTTAAAGTATATTTCAACACAGACTGCAGTATAAAGAAAATTGAGCCGGATATTAAGATAAAAAAAGCTGTAATCAAAGATCTGAATGATTATGAAATTGTTACAGAGCCTATTATACCTAATATCCAGATTGTTCATGACAGGTTTTCTGTTGAAATTATGAGAGGCTGTGCAAGAGGCTGCAGGTTCTGTCAGGCAGGTTTTGCAAATAGGCCCCTGAGGCAGAGGAAAGCGAAAAATCTGATAAATCAATGCATCGAAGGATTAAAAAATACAGGTTATGATGAAATTTCATTTACATCTCTTTCGAGTGCAGATTACAAGGAACTGGAATATCTTATTACAAATATTTCAAATTCCCCATATTCCGGCTTACTTTCAATATCAATGCCTTCACTGCGGCTTGATAGTTTCAATTTTGGGTTAGCCGAGCTTATATTAAAAGGCAGAAAAACCGGCCTTACCTTTGCTCCCGAAGCAGGCAGTCAGAGGTTGAGAGACATAATAAAAAAAGATATAAATGAAGAAGAACTGCTTCATTGTATGGAAATAGCTTTCAGCAGAGGGTGGGATAAGGTAAAGCTTTATTTCATGGTTGGCCTGCCGTTTGAAGAGCAGGAAGACATAGAATCAATAATTGTACTTATCGACAAAATAATAAACAAAGCTGCGGAAATAATTCCAAGAAAAAAAATGGGACGATTTCAGATCAACATAAGCATAAATGCCTTTTGCCCGAAACCATTTACACCTTTCCAGTGGGCACCTCAGGATGATATACAAAAGCTTAAAGACAAGCTTGTTTATCTTTCAAAAAAAATTCCAAAAAGATTTGTCAAGCTTAACTGGACAAGCCCCGAAAAAAGCAAAATAGAATGTGCCCTTGCAAGAGGGAACACTCTTTTGGGAGATGTCATTGAGAATGCATGGAAAAGAGGCGCAAAGTTTGATAATTGGACCGATTATTTTAATTTTGATATTTGGATGGAAGCATTTGAAGCAGAAGGGTGTGATGTGGATTTTTATGTTACAAGAGAAATTCCATCAGATGAAATTCTTCCATGGGATATGATTGATATTGGAGTTAAAAAGGAACACTTATTAAAAGAATATATGGCTGCAAAAAAATTATAACCAATAATGTTAAACATTATGCAGGAAAATATAATAAGATTTAAATTCCATAAAAGGGCGGAGTATAAATTTTTATCTCATCTTGACATAGTCAGGCTGATAACGAGAGCATTATCAAGATCAGGTATAATTATTAAATACGACAAGGGTTTTAATCCCAAACCTAAAATCAGTTTCAGTAATCCAATACCGCTTGGAGTCGAAAGCCTGGCAGAATATTGTGATCTGATACTGGAAGGTAATATTGAAGCAAATGATTTTATCAGTAAGGTCAACCTGCAGCTGCCCGAACAATTGAAAATAATCTCAGCCAGAAGAGTTTTTCACGAGGTGCCAAGTCTCATGGCAGATATAGACCTGATACTCTATATTTTTAAAATAAATATACCCGGCAGTAAATCAGACGAAAATTTTATGGCTGTAAATGAAAAGATTATTAAATTGAAAGAAAGAATCGAAGGTGAAAACGACTTTTCCAAATCAATTTTCAAAGTTGATATGGAACTCACCGGTAAAAATATTCTTTTCCTTAAAATTTTTGGTTATGCTAAAATCTTAAAAGATGGAAATAATTTTATTTTTAAATTTAATAATTTTTTAAATTTTTTTTCAGAAATTTTAAAAGAATCTGATCTTATTTTGGATTCATTTATAAAACAGGAGATGTATATTCTGCAGAATGATTTTCAGAAAAACCCCCTTGAAGTTGTGTAAGGGTTGTTAGGAGAGATAAAGATTTGGGAATCGAAATGTTAGTGAGTTCCGATAAGAATGAGACCAGGGTTGCCATCCTGGAATCAAAACAAGTGGTACAGCTTTATTTTGACAGGAAAAAAAGCAAATCTCTTGTAGGAAACATATATCTCGGTAAAATTGAAAATGTACTTTCAAGCCTTGATGCAGCTTTTGTAGATATAGGGGAAGAAAAAAATGCTTTTCTTTATATAAATGAAGTTGCTTATGATGTAGAGCTTGAAGACAGGGAAGAAATAAGCCGTAAAATACAGCATATCCTTAAACCTAATCAAATGATCTTGGTGCAGGTTACAAAAGACCCCATGAAAGGAAAAGGTGCCAGGTTAACAACTTATGTTTCACTTCCGGGGAGATATCTTGTGCTTGCTCCTTTTAATGAAGGTATAGGAGTTTCCAGAAGACTGGAAGGCAGGGAACGCGAGGAACTCAAATTGGCAGCAGAGGAGATAAAGCCAAGAGATTGTGGTTTAATTATAAGGACCGCGGCAAAAGGTGCGACGAAGACAAAGCTTAAAAAGGAAGCGAAACAACTGATTAAATTCTGGAGCATAATACGAAAAAAAGCTGCAATTTCAAGAATGCCTGTACTCATATATCAGGAATATTCAATTGTTATAAGGCTGCTTCGGGACATATTTTCAGAAGATTTTGATACTATATATGTCGATAAAAAAATAATAAAAAAAGAAATTGTAAAATACTTTCGCAGTATTGGAGTAAATTTTAATAATATTATTGTTCATCATGGTACAAATGAACTTTTCGAAGAATTTAATGTAAATGAAGTAATAGAAAGTGCCCTTGAAAGAAAAGTTTGGCTCAAATCCGGTGGTTTTATTGTAATTGATTACGGAGAAGCTCTTACAACTATAGATGTAAATACAGGAAAATTTACCTCCAGCAAAAGTTCTACACAAACAATACTGAGAACAAATCTGGAGGCTGCAGAAGCGATTACAAATCAGTTGAGACTAAGAGATATTGGCGGCATAATAGTTATAGATTTCATTGATATGGGCAGTGAAGATGACAGGCATAAAGTTCTTTCAAGATTCAAGCAATGTCTTGAGAAAGATAAAACCAAAACAGAAGTACTGGCATTTTCAAAGCTGGGACTACTCGAAATGACCAGAAAGAATGTTTCCGATGGAATTCTGGGCACTCTGTGTAAAACCTGCCCTTGCTGCAGTGGCATGGGCTATATAAAGTCGGAAGAAACCGTAAGGCTTGAAATCGAAAGAAAAATCAGAAATCTTGCAAGGGAAAGTAATTCAAAGGCTTTTCTGATAAAGCTGCACCCAACTATAGCATCTTTGGTTATTGGTAAAGGCGGCAAGAATTTAGCCACTCTTGAGTTTGTAACAAAAAAATATATAGCTATAAAAAGTGATGAAAACTTACCACTTGATGCGTTTGAAGTTATATCAGAAGGTCTGGCAAATGATATCAAAGAAGCCGCTAAACCTTTCAGAATCGGAGATATATTGGATCTGGAAGTGGAAGAACAATATTCACATAATAAAAATGATGCACTTTCCAGAGTGGATGGATATGTTGTTCAGATAATTGATGGAAGAAAATATATAGGAAATCGTGTAAAGGTTGAGATAAAATCTATATCCAAAACGAGTGCCGTGGCAGTAATAAAATGATGGATTGGTTTTCTCAATGCCCATCATGGCTTATCAATTTATTTTTTATCACGAAATTTTAGATGCTAACTTGTCCGGGAAACAGTATTGACATATTGGTTTAAATTATGTTAGTATTTCCCTTTGCGATTTTAAAAGAAAAAATAGTTGATTTAAATCGATAGATTTAGAAGAAAATTTAAGGAGGCCCAAAATTTACGCTGTAATTACAACTGGCGGAAAACAGTATAAAGTTGAGGAAAATAAAGACATAGTTGTTGAAAGAATAGAAGGCAAAGAGGGAGACAAAATTAAATTACCTGAAGTTAATATGATTAGCGATGGTGATAAGATTGAAATTGGTTCTCCAAATGTCGGGAAAGCTGTTATAGAAGCAACAATTAAAAAACAGTTTAAGGGCGATAAGGTAATAGCATTCAAGTTTAAGGCAAAGAAGAGATATAAAAGAAAAGTCGGACATAGACAGCTATTAACTCTCCTTCATCTGGAAAAGATAAGTACAAAGTAGCGGAGGTTTAATCATGTCAAGTAAAAAAGGTGTCGGAAGCAGCAAAAACGGACGGGACAGCAAACCCAAGTTTCTTGGTGTCAAGATGTCAGGTGGCCAAAAAGTAGTTGCAGGCAATATTATAATAAGGCAAAGAGGCACCAAATTCAGACCTGGTATAAATGTTGGTATTGGCAGGGATCATACTCTTTTTGCAAAAGCTGATGGAGTCGTTGAATTTCTGGCAAACAGTAAAAAAGGCAAAATTGTAAACATAGTATCAGCATAAGTCTATACAGGTTAAACCGCTAGATTAAAAAGCCTGCAATTGCACTTAAGATAAGAACAAGCAATACACCGATGCATATCACAAACAGTCTGTAATTTTTTTTAATTAAAAAATAGGTTAATGCAAAAAAAACAGAAATAACAGGTATTGCTATCATTATCAATATCCCGACAGATGAAAGCAGCAATGGATCAAATTCCTTATTGTTTTTTAATTCAGAAATAAATTTGTCCAGTTTAATATTGTCTTCTGAAATTTTAAAAATATTTTCCCTGCTTACATTATTAAACATACCAAAAGTAAAGCCGGCAATCATAAATGCCAAACTGATAACCAGTCCGATTGTCAAAATTTTATATAAATTTCTGTTCATATTGAATAATCGGTTAATCTGTTAATAATTTAATATATTAAAAGCCCTGAGAAACATCAGCATTCCTATTATGGAAAACACGGTAAGTATTATAAAAGCAATGTTTCTGGCCGCCAGTTTACCTGCTATAAATGAACCAAAAGTAGAGCCGGCAAGGACACCGAAAACAATAAGGATCGTAATCAGTGGATTTATATAACCATTATAAAAATAAATTATCGAAGACACTACAGCCGTTATACCGATCATGAAGCTGCTGGTTGCTGTTGCAGCTTTCAGGGGTACGTCCATAATTACATTCAATGCCGGTACTTTGATTATTCCGCCGCCAATTCCCAGAAGCCCTGAAAAAAAACCTGCAAAAAAAGAAATGCCCAAACCTGCCGGAAGTTTGACTACATGATATTTGATATGCTTTTTTAATGTTTCTTCATAATATTCTGAATCAAATATTGCCGAATTTGCTTTTTCGGTTGTTTTGCTGGTATCTGAGGTTTTATTGAAGGATCCATTTATAACTTTAGATAAAATCGGATCCGGTTTTTTAAACCTGTTTTTTAAAAATGTAAACAATCCTGCAGCAAATACGAAAATTCCGAATATTGCAAACAAAATGTTATTTTTTATATATACGACCAATAAACTGCCAAGTATGGCTCCAAAAGTTGTTGGAATTTCAAGAACCATTCCGAGAGGAATGTTTGTCACCCCTTTTTTAATGAAGCGCCGGGAGGAAGCTACTGAAGTCGCCAGCACTGCAACTATGCTTGTTCCAATTGCTGCATGGATTGGAATTTTCATTGCCAGCGATAGGATTGGGACAATAAGCAGTCCCCCACCGATGCCTATTGTCGAACCGATGAGACCGGCAAATAACCCCACTATTATTAGAAAAAAATAAACAAGCATATAATTGAACGGTCCTGAAAATATTTAACAGCAATAAAAAATTGCCTGTTTAAAAAATGAGATAAATAGACAATTATTATAAATTATAATATATAATAATCAAATATTAGCAAAAATATTGTTTCTAAAATTTAAAAAATGTTTTTAGACGAAGCAAAGATAAATATTAAGGCAGGCGATGGCGGAAACGGCATGATAAGCTTTTTCTATCGCAAGGGGAGCAGAAAAAAAATTGCCAGCGGGGGAAGCGGTGGAAGAGGCGGAAACGTAATAATTAAGGCCAGCAGCAATGTAAACACACTTTATGGTTTTAAAAAAAAGGTGCATTTCAGAGCTCAGAACGGGCAGAATGGCATGCCAAACAATAAAAATGGCAAAAATGGTGACGAAATTGATATCGAAGTTCCGGTAGGTACCATGATAAAAGACAGAGGTTTGTTAATTGCAGATCTTAAAACAGAAGGCAGTGAAATCTTAATTGCAGAAGGAGGTATCGGAGGCAGGGGAAATGCAAGCTTTACTTCTCAAGGGAGGAGATTCCCTGGTTTTGCAGAAAAAGGTGAGACAGTGGAGGAAAGATGGATCGAGCTGGAGCTGAGGCTCGTTGCCGACGCTTCTCTGGTAGGTTTTCCAAATGCAGGCAAGTCCACAATAATAAGCAGAATTTCTGCTGCAAGGCCAAAGATTGCCGACTATCCATTTACCACGCTTGTCCCCAATCTTGGAGTAGTATCATTCCGGGAGGATGCTTTTGTTGTTGCCGACATACCCGGGATAATAGAAGGGGCACATCAGGGAACGGGTCTTGGGGATAAATTCTTGAGACATATAATGAGGTCCAAAGTGCTTGTAATTATTCTTGATGGGCAGCAGGTAATTTATGAAGATAAAATATCCAGCTTGGTGGAAACTTTTCAAATTATGAGAAAAGAGTTAAAGCTTTACGATTTAAACTTATTTAAAAAAGATTATTTAATAGTAATTAATAAAGCTGACCTTTTCCAGGATAAAACCGAACTCAATGCTGTCAGGGAAAAACTTGTAAAAAAAAGCGGCAAACCCGTGCTGATAATATCAGCCATCACCGGAGAAGGGCTTAATGATTTGAAAGCAAACCTTTATGAAAAAATCAGTAAAATCAGGGTCCGGGAACGAGAAGAAAATTCAAAACTCGCTGGTAAAATTGATTTTAGATCTTATACAATAGATAATACAAAACTCAGTGAGGACAGGTTAGATATACTTAAAGAAGGCAGTGAGTTTATCATAAAATGCAAAAAGCTTGAAAGAATGGTTGCCATGATGGATTTAGGGAATGAAGAGGCTCTGGATTATTTAAGATATAGATTAAAAAAGATGAAAATTGGTGATAGACTAAAAAAAATGGGGGTTCATGAAGGTGCCACTGTGATTATAGGAAAACTTGTTTTTGAACTCACGGATTAAGCAATTTCAGGCTGGTTATGAAAAGAAAAAAATTTTTTAAAAAAATTAAAAGAGTAGTAATAAAAATTGGTTCCAGCAGCCTGACAATGAAGGACGGCGGGCTTGATTTATCCAATATGGAAAAATTTTCTTCTGAGATTTCGGGACTCGTCAAACAGCAGATAGAAGTAATTATTGTAACCAGTGGTGCCATTGCGGCAGGATTAAAATACCTGAAAATTTCTTCAAGGCCAAAGGACATAGCTTCCCTGCAGGCAGCTGCTTCTGTTGGACAGGTTGAGCTTATGAGAACCTACAGTGATTTATTTGCAAGGCATGGTCTGAAAATTGGTCAGATTCTCTTAACACGGGAAGATACTACCAGACGGACTCAATATTTAAATATAAAAAATACGATCGAAAATCTTCTTAGACTAAAAGTGATACCGGTAATAAATGAGAATGACAGCTCCGCGGTCGAAGAGATAAAATTTGGTGAAAATGACAAACTGGCGGCTCTGGTTGCAAGTCTTGCCGAGGCGGATTTATTAATAATCCTATCCGATATTGAGGGGCTATACGACAGAAATCCACAGGAATATAAAGATGCAAAGCTTATCTCATTTGTTGAAAAGGTTACACCTGGGATTGAGAAGCTTGCAGGCGGTGTTGGCTCTATGTATGGATCGGGTGGGATGATTTCAAAAATAAAAGCTGCCAAGGTGTGCTCATTTTCGGGGATTGCCATGGTTATCACCCACAGCAAAACTCCGGATGTTTTAAAAAAGATAGTCAGTTTTGAAAAAATAGGTACATTTTTTGCACCACAGACTTCACATAAGGTTAAAAGTGTCAAAAGATGGATTGCCTTTGGTACCGGTTCAAAAGGAAAGATTGTAATTGACAGTGGAGCCGAAGATGCTGTCGCAAATAAGGGCAGAAGTATTCTTCCGGTGGGTATTATTAAAGTTGAAGGTCAATTCAGCAAAGGAGATACGCTTAAAGTATTCTCAGCCGGGGATAAACTGATAGCAAAAGGCATCAGTAATTTTTCCAATAATGAAATAAGCAGGTTAATGGGTAAAAATGACAAGCAGATATTGGCAGAATTCGGTTCGGCTTTATGCCATGAAGTGATACATAGAGATAGTCTTGTAGTCTTTAATGAAAAAGGTCAAAAAAGCTAACGGCTCACGTTTAATTTAAATGATTTTTTTATGTTATAATATTTAAAATTTTAATAGGAAGTCTATATGGATTTAATACTTGATATTGCGAAAAGAGCAAAAAATTGCCAGTCAGTTATTGCAAATGCTAAAACTGATATCAAAAATAAGATCTTAAAAGATATTTCCAGAAATCTTGTTTTGAAATCCGGCGAAATAATTGAAGCAAATAAGTCGGATATGGAAAGATCCAAAAAAATGCAAATATCGGAAAGTATGCTTGACAGATTGAAGCTTGATGAGTCAAGGATTAAAAAAATTGCTTCAAGCATCGATTCCGTAGTTGAACTTACCGATCCTGTCGGAGAGGTTATATTTGGATACGATCTGCCAAATGGGCTTATTCTTAAAAATATCAGAGTTCCATTTGGAGTGATAGGGATAGTATATGAAGCAAGACCAAACGTAACTGTCGATGCCTCTGTTTTATGCATAAAGGCAGGCAACTGTGTTATTTTAAGAGGCAGCAGCCATGCTCTTGCCACGAATAAAAAAATTACTGAAATAATGAGAAAGTCACTTTCAGGGAATGATCTCCCTGAAGATATAGTTCAAATTGTTCCTACAGCAGAAAGAGAGGATACTGAAAAATTGATGCAGCTCAGGGATTATATCGATGTATTGATACCAAGGGGCGGCAAAAATCTTATTGACAGCGTGGTTCAGAAATCAAAAATTCCCGTAATTGAAACTGGAATTGGCAACTGTCATATTTATATAGACAACATTCTTGAAGATATAAATGATGAAACCATAATTAATATTATTATCAATTCCAAAACGCAAAAGCCCAGTGTTTGCAATGCAGCGGAAAAGCTGCTGATACATAAAGATGTTGCTTTGAAGCTATTGCCAAAAGTTTTGAAAAGTCTCCAAAGTGAGAATGTTTTAATTAAAGGCTGCAGCAAAACAATAGAAATTTTTCCTGAAGCTAAAACAGCGGCTGAGGAAGACTGGTATGAAGAATATCTTGATCTGATTATGGCAGTTAAAGTTGTAGAAAGTATTGAAGATGCCGTAAGACATATAAATAAATATGGTTCCGGCCATTCGGATGCAATTATTACATCAAGCTATAAAAACTCGGGTTATTTTACAAAATATGTTGATTCATCTGCAGTATATGTAAATGCTTCTACCAGATTTACCGATGGCGGGGAATTTGGAATGGGAGCAGAACTAGGAATAAGTACCCAAAAACTTCACTGGAGAGGTCCTATGGGCCTAAGGCAGGTTACAACAAATAAGTTTATAATTTATGGAAATGGCCAGATTAGAAGTTAAAAAAAATATGAAAATAGGTATTATGGGTGGCACCTTTAATCCAATACATTACGGCCACCTTGTGACAGCCGAAGAAGCCTTGAGCCAGTTCAAGCTTGACAGGGTTATTTTTATTCCCACAGGTCAACCTCCTCATAAAACAAATTGCAGATTGGCAAGCCCCGAAGACAGATATATGATGACGGTAATGGCAACCGCTTCCAACAGCCATTTCTTTGTATCCAGGATCGAAACAGAAAGAAAGGTTAAATCTTATACAATTGATACCCTTAAAGAACTGAAATCTATGTATGGTGAAGGTACAACCTTTTATTTTATAACCGGTGCAGATGCGATACTTGAAATCCTGACATGGAAAAATACGGAAGAGGTAATTACTTTATGCAAGTTCATAGCTGCCACGAGGCCGGGTTATAATCTCTCAAGAATTGAAGAACTTAAGAAAAAACTTTTTGGGAGTAATGCAAATTCTGAAATAACTAAAAACAGTATCTATGTAATGGAAATTCCTGCTTTGGCAATTTCTTCTACTGATATTAGAGAAAGAATCAAAACCGGCAGACCAATTAAATATTTATTACCCGAGAGTGTTTGCAATTATTTATTGAAGAATGACTTATATCAATAATAAAAATAAAACTGCATTTTGTTTGAATAACCAGCAGGAAAACTTTATCGAAGAGTTAAAAAAAATAATTGAAGCCAGGATGCCCTCTGATCTATATGATCATTCGATTTCAACATTGAATTATGCAGGAAAACTTGCAAATATATATTTAAATAAATCAACCAGCTTTGGAAAACCGGAAAGGCTCTTTTATAAATTATGCATTTCCTGCATTCTTCATGATTATGGTAAAATTTTTTTGCCACAGGATCTTATTAAAACAGCAGAAAGGGAAAAAATAAAATTAAGTAAGTTCGAACTTGCGTGCGAGCCGCTGCTACATGGATTTTTAGCACCTTATCTAATTAAAAGAGATTTTGGTATAAAGGATAGGGGCATTCTTAATGCAATAAAATACCATACCATAGGTTCCTGCAAAATGGATATTATAGATAAGATTCTGTATATATCCGATAAAATTGAGGAAACAAGGAGTTATGAAAATATCGATTACCTAAGAAGTCTATCGGGCAAAAATATTAATTTGTGTTTACTGGAAGTTTATAAAAGTAATATAATGTATTTAATAACAAAAAATAAGTTTCTTCACCCTGATACAAGTAAAATTTGGAACAATATCCTTGGAGGTATTAAAAATGGCGTCAGATGACAGCAATTCAAATTTTAATGGCGAAGATGATCAGAATGAAAATGATGATCTTTTCAGTCATTACTCTTCCAAAAGCGATGACGACTTTAAGGACCCCGGCATTGATGATGACCGCAATCAACCTTTTAGGGAGAGAGAGCGTAAAGGTATAAAAAATGAAAATTTGGATGACGATTTCTTTAAAGATTCCGATTTCGAATTTAAGGATTACGAAGATGGAGAATATGATGTAAACGGAGTTAGAAATGAAGGAGTAAAGAATAAGAAAAAAAGAAGAAGAATCATATTTTCAACAATTTTAATCATGTCTGTTTTGGTTGTGGTTGCAGTAGGCATTGTATTTGGTTACAGATATATTAAAAATAAATTCTTTTCACAAGATAGCGCAGCAACTACAGCAACAGAACAGGTGATAGTGGTTCCAAGTGCCCTTAAGTTAGGTAAAGATTTAAACATAGTGATAGCCGGCGCAGGCAATAATCTTCTTGAACCTGAATTGAATTCTATTCTCTTTTCCAAATATTCAAGCGCAAAAACGGAAATGACAACACTTTCCGTACCTGTAAATACTCTTATGGAGATTCCAGGTTTCGGGCTCGATAGTGTAAACAAGTCTGTCGGGTTTGGCGGTATGGATCTTTTAAAACTTACTCTTAAGAACACTCTGGGTATGGATGTGAATAATTACATACTCATGGATATTGTGAATATTGTCAATAAACTGGAAGGCATGAACTTAAAACTGGGTGAGAATATAACGATTACCGCGGGGGATGGCTCCAAGATAGAATTAAAGCAAGGAGATAATATAATTAACGGGGAGACTGCTTTGAGCTTTCTGAACTATTTCAGCGGAGTTAATACAGATGTACCGGTTGCAAGCGTTTCAAAACAAAAAATTCTTTTGGACAGTCTGGCAAAAAAAATAATAGGTGAAAAAGAAGGTGACATGGCTAAAAATTTTACAAAAATAAAGGATTATATAGATACAGATTTGAACCTGGAAGAGCTTTCGCAACTGATTTCCACAATTGCCGGACTTGACAGTGAAAAAAATAAATCTTATGCATTGGAAGGAAGCACGGTCGAGCTTGAAGGTAAAACTTTTTATGTTCCGGATGTTACAAAGCTTGCGGATATATTCAATCAACAGAATTTGATTCAAAATGGTGAACAGAAACCAGCGACAACAGGTGATACACTGACTTTGTCTGTGTTAAATGGTGTTGGTGTTGGAGGTATCGCTGGTAAGACTTCGGAACTTTTAAAAGGTCTCAAGTTCGATGACGGCAAATCAAAATATGATGTAACAACTGTAGGAGATGCAGATAATTATGATTATGCCGAAACTCAGATCATACTTAAATCAGGCGAACAAAACATGCTTGCAGCAGCTGAAGATATTAAGAAAGTTTTAAAAGTCGGCAATATTACAACTCAGGAGGACAGTACACAGAGCACAGACATAGTAGTAATAATTGGCAAAGATTTTAATTATGAAGCTGCATTAGCATCGATAGGCGAGACAAACACCGGAGAGACGGCTGCTTCTACCGGCACCAGTGACACCCAAACATCAGAATCCACTCAGATTATTTTTAATGTAAATGTGTTGAACGGGGAAGGCACGCAAGGTATTGCTGCTACCGTAAAAGGCATACTTGAGGATAATTTAAATAAAAATGGGACAACCATCAAAGTTATTGAAGCAACAAATGCTGATAATTTCGGTTATACCCAAACAAAGATTATAACATTTACAGGCAAGAAAGGCATACAGGATATGGCCCAAAAAATAAAAACTGTTCTTGGTGTTGGCGTTATCTCTGCTTCGACAAATAATGTAGACAAGGTTGATATAACCGTAATAATAGGGAGTGATTATACAAAATAGCCGGACAAAAAAAGGGTACAACGAAATTTAAAAATTTAATGGATTCAGTGAAGTTCGCAGCAAGAATTGCTGATGAAAGAAAAGCTGACTACATAAAGATTCTTGATGTCAGTTCAAGGCTTATGATAACTGATTATTTTATAATTATAGGTGCCAAAAATC
Source organism: Actinomycetota bacterium (assembly GCA_023475715.1). The sequence continues at coordinate 270 of JAMCVO010000087.1, read as the reverse complement.
CAAAACTGACAAAAAGAATAGAAGAGGAAATTGAATTAAATTTAAAAAAGCATGGTTTATATGCTATAAGCATTGAAGGAGCCAGTGAAGGCAACTGGATTTTAATGGACTATGATGAGTTTGTGATTCATATTTTTACCGAGGAATACAGGCTTTACTATGATCTTGAAAGGCTTTGGCGGGACTCTAAATTAATCAGATTTGGAGTAAAAAAACCAGCAGAAAATAATGACCTTGTAAAGAAAACACAGACAGGTCAATAGTAAAATC
>JAMCVO010000352.1 GCA_023475715.1 Actinomycetota bacterium | reverse complement strand
TTTGCTAATTAATTTATAAAAAGTACAAATAAATACATAAATCAAGCAAAAAAATATTAATTATAATTTTATATTCCATAGCTTTTTAAGTCAACATAATTTTAATTCATTATTTATTTTATTGCAGATTGAAGTAGTTCTTGAAGGCCGGTATATCTTTTTTCAACAATATTTTTATTTACTGCCATACCAATTGCTTTTTTGCTTCCAATTAATATAACAACTTCTTTTGCTCTTGTAATTGCAGTATATAACAGGTTTCTTTGCAGAAGCATATAGTGTGAAGTCAGAATTGGAATTATAACACATTTAAATTCCGAACCCTGGGCTTTATGGACTGAAATTGCATAAGAAAGGCTGATCTCATCTAAATCATAAAAATCATACATTACAAGTTTTCCGTCAAAATCAATACAAATCTCTTTCAGATCAAAATTTATGTTTTTTATAAAACCAATATCACCATTATAAACATCTTTTTCATAGTTATTTTTTAGCTGTATAACCTTATCGTTAACTTTGTATTCAGTCGAGCCTTTAAAGATATTTACTTTATTTTTGTTTATTGTTTCCTGTATTTTAATATTCAAATTATTTACTCCGACTATACCCTTGTTGGTTGGTACAAGGATCTGGATATCGTGCAATGGATTGTAATTAAATTTATTTGGTAATTTTTGAGTAATCAAATCTAAAATCAGATTAACAACCTGCTCCGGTTCAATTTTTTCAATAAAATAAAAATCCCCATATTCAGATTTTTTTAAAACTGGAAATATGCCATCCCTTATCCTGTGAGCATTAAATATTATCTGGCTCTTTCCTTCCTGCCTGTAGATTCTTTGCAGGCGCACTACAGCAAAAATATTAGAATTTATAATATCACTGAGAACATTACCGGGACCTACCGCCGGGAGCTGATCTATATCTCCTACAAGTATAAGATTTGTTTCATTTTTTATTGCCTTTAAAAAATTTTGAGAAAGCCTTATATCGAGCATTGAAGCTTCGTCAATTATTACCAGATCTGCATCGAGTTGATCCTGTTCATTTTTGAAAAATTTATTAATTTTCGGCTGGTATTTTAAAAGCCTGTGAATTGTTTTTGCTTCGATGGATGTTGTTTGGCTAAGTCTTTTAGAAGCTCTTCCTGTTGGCGCAGCAGCAAGAACTTTCTTATTTTGTTGCTGGAAAAATTTTATTACTATGTTTAGAATCGTACTTTTACCCGTACCGGGGCTACCTGTAATTATCAGTATTTTTTCAGTTATTGATTTTTTTATTGCATCGGTTTGAATTTCATCTAACTCTAGCCCATTTTCTAATGAAATTCTTTCAATTTCATCTGCAAGTTCGCTTTCACTTAGCTTTAAAATTTCAGTTTCATTTTTTCTTTTAAAGTCTTTTAATTGTTTAAGTTTTTCACATACATATTTTTCATCTTCGTAAATATTTTTTAAATAAACTCTTTTGACTGTATTCTTATCAATTATTTCTATTTTTTTTTCAGCTTCCAGAATACTTAAGCCTTTTTCAATCTGCAATATTTCAACTTCAAGCAAGTTTGCTGCAATGTTTATTAATTCATCTGACGGATAATAACAATTTCCTGCATCAGTAATTTCATTTAAAAGGTATAAAATTCCGGATTTGATTCTGAATATTGAATCTCTTTCTATTCCGAGATTAAATGAAATTTTATCTGCAGTCTTAAAACCTATACCTAAAACATCTTCGATCAATTTGTAAGGATTGGACCTTATGACACTAATAGCTTCTTTTCCGTAAATACTATAGATTCTTGCTGAGCAATTATTGCTTATTCCATAAGACTGCATGAAAATCATTACATTTCTTATGTCCTTTTGCTTTTGCCATTCGTTTTTAATTAATTCTATCCTTTTTGATCCAAAGCCTTCTATTTTTGATAACTTCCCAGGGCTTTCGTCAAGTATTTTTAAGGTATCCGACTTGAATTTTGATACTATTTTTTTTGCCATTGCCGGACCTATCCCTTTTATCAATCCTGAACCAAGGTATTTTTCAATTCCTTCTTCCGTTGCAGGAATCAATACCTCAATGGTCTCAATTTCAAATTGGTTCCCATATTTTTTATTGAAAACCCACCTACCCCTTACTTCAAGTCTTTCACCAGGTTGGGTATCAATGGATTGCCCGACAATTGTAATCATTTCTTGTGATTCTTCTGATTTAAATCTGGCAATTATATAATCATTATCAGGATTTCTATAAACTATTCTTTCTACAGTGCCTTTTAACTTTGTTGATTTACTCTCATCCATTTATTTGGCATTTATAGGAGTTGATATTAATTGAAGATAAAAATTAAAATATATTTTTTATTTTATAGTCTTTTATGAACTGAAGTGTTTCTTCAAGAGATAAATTTAATTTCGAACGGTCTTTTCTTATTTCAATTTCCAGCTTTTTGTTTTCGATATAATTTTTTCCAACTATTACTTTTAACGGGATACCTATAAGGTCAGAATCTTTAAACTTTATTCCTGCTCTTACATTTCTTTCGTCATACAAAACATCTATTTTATTATTTAACATTGTAGAATAAATATCCTCGGATGCTTTAAAAATTGATTCATCCTCCATATTTATTGCTATCAGATTAACCAGAAAGGGAGCAATCGAAATTGGCCATATTATTCCTCTCTCATCAAAAAGCTGTTCAACAACCGCCGCCATTATCCTGCTTACGCCAATGCCATAACAGCCCATTATAAAAGGCTTTAATTTGCCATCTTTATCAAGAAACATTGCATCCATTTTTTCACTGTATTTTGTTCCGAGTTTAAATATATGGCCTATTTCTATACCCTTTTCAAAATTTAGCTCATTTTTACAATTTATACACAAATCTCCAATTGCGGGAAATGTAAAATCCCCCCATTGAAAAACCTTAAAATCCCTGGGATAATTCACGCCGGTGAGATGATAATCTTGTCTGTTTGCACCGGCGATGAGGTTTTTCTTTCCTTTAATTGAATAATCGGCAAAAACGTCAATTGAAGTGTCTAAATTAACAGGCCCCAGAAATCCAATATTGAAGTTATCAGCGGAGCCGCTTTCAGATAATAGTTCCAGTTTTTTGCCTGTAAGTTTTTCACATTTAGTGAGGTTTAATTCTTTGTCTCCTCTTAAAAGGACCGCAATTATTGTGCCTTGACTGTCTTTAAGAAGCATAGTTTTTATTATAGACTCCGCAGGCACTTTTAAAAATTCAGAAAGTGATTTTATATTAGTTGTCCCCGGAGTATGAACTTCAGACAACTTTATTTCTTCTGAACTGCTCTGGCTTTTCTCATCAGATCTGGCAAATCCTGCCATCTCATAATTAGCTGAAAAACCACAGGAAGGACAATAGACGAGCCTGTCTTCACCATTATTGGACAGGATAATAAATTCATGAGAGTATCTGCCCCCTATAAGTCCGCTATCAGCTTCAACGGCAAAATATTTTAAATTCAGTCTGTCTAATATCCTTGAGTAACATTCGTACATTTTATTATATATTGTATCCAAGTCCTCTTCGTTTGCAGAAAAACTATAAGCATCTTTCATAATAAATTCCCTTGCTCTCAGGATACCGTACCTTGGTCTTATCTCATCTCTGAATTTTACCTGAATCTGATAAAGGTTCACCGGGAGTTCTTTATAAGATTTGATATCCAGAAAAGCAAGATAAGTTATTAATTCTTCGTGCGTTGGACCAAGACAAAAATATCTTTCACTCCTATCCTTCAGCCTGAACATTTCAGGTCCATACTCAAACCATCTTTCTGATTTTATCCATAAATCTGCAGGTTGCATTGCAGGCATCAGCATTTCTATGGCTCCTGCCCTGTTCATTTCCTGCCTTACAATATTTTCTATTTTTTTAAGAATTCTAAATCCTAAAGGCATAAATGCATATATGCCAGAAGCTATTTTTCTTATCAATCCGGATCTTAAGCATAATGAATAACTTTCAATTTCAGAATCACTAGGCTCTTCTTTTAAAGTATTTATAAAAAATTCTGAATATCTCATTAGCGGTCTCCCTGCAGCATGCCTGATGTCAATATTTCTTCAATAAAAATGTCTAATGCTTTTTCTTTATTTACTCTTTTTAGAATTTTACCCTTTACAAATATTGCAGCTTGTTCTTTTCCAAATGCGATACCTATGTCAGCATCTTTTGCTTCTCCCGGGCCATTTACGATACATCCCATAACGGCAATTTTAATATTTTCTTTGATATTTGCTGTAGAAATTTCGACCTTTTCAACAAAATTTTTTAAATTTACCCTTGTTCTTCCGCATGTTGGACAAGATGTCAAATTTACTCCAAATTTTCTTAAATTAAGACTTTTTAATATTGTGTACGCTGCTTTTACTTCAGAAACAGATCTATCTGTCAATGAAACCCTTATTGTATCACCTATACCTTTTGCAAGCAGAATACCGAGACCAACTGAAGATTTGATGCTGCCTGTAAATAAAGGCCCAGCCTCAGTTACGCCAAGGTGGAGAGGGTAATCAATTTTATCTGAAATTATTTCATAGATAGTTATAGTTTCCATGACCGAAGAAGCTTTTGCTGAAATTTTAAAGTTATAAAATTTTAAATTTTCCATAAACCTTACATTTTCCAGAGTGCTTTCTACAATTGAATTTACTATATCTCCTTTATTTTTTTTAAGAATTTTTTTTTCAATGGAACCCGAATTTATTCCTATCCTAATAGCTATATCTTTTTCTTTAACTTTCTTGACAACTTTTTCAAGCATTTCCGGGGTTCCTATATTTCCGGGGTTTACTCTTATACAATCTACTCCGGCATCTGCACATTCAAGGGCAAGCTTATAATCAAATTGAATGTCTGCTACAACGGGCACTTTGAAAATTTTATTTTTAATCAGATTATGCAAGTAATAAACAGCATCTTTATCCGGGATTGCAAGTCTTATTATCTCGCATCCGTTATCCATCAATTCTATTATTTCGCTTTTTGCAGCATCATTGCCTGCCAGCTTATTTTTAAGCATTGACTGAACAAATATTGGATTATCTCCGCCTATTTTTAAGGCGCCGACTCTTATTTCTCTTGTCTTTTTTCTTTGAATAATCATTATGGTTACATTTTAGGCAGCTTAAATGGGCTTATTATATCAAATACCAGCCCGATTAACAGTAGTGACACTACCAGTATAATTCCTGCCGTACTATAGATTTGCATAGCTTTCTTTGAAACAGGTTTTCTTTTAATTGCCTCTATAATTAAAATTACCAGATGTCCACCATCAACAGGAAGAATTGGTAAAAAATTTCCATATGCTAGGAGCAATGAAACAAGAGCCACAAAAAGTATAAAATTTTGAAATCCCATAGAGGCAGATTGCTGGAATATGCTGATTACTCCTATCGGTGATACAGGCCTTGCTTCTGAAAATGGAATCTTACCGGTAAATAACATTCCAAATAATTTAAAATAGGAAGCACTTACATCCCAGGTCATTTTAAAACTTTCACGCAATATTTGACCAAAGCCCATTTTTACTTTCACCAGTTGCGGGCTTATCCCTAAAAAACCTTCGTTATTAACATTTAAAAGTTTTACTTCTATACTTATTTCTTTTTCAG
>JAMCVO010000702.1 GCA_023475715.1 Actinomycetota bacterium | reverse complement strand
GAACATATTGTGTTAAACCCCAGAAGAAATAAATCTTTAGCCTCTGATCTTGTAAAAATCCCAAGGCTTTTCAATAGAATGTCTTTCTGGCCATATGAACCGGTTCCCAGACTCCAACTTGAGTTGATGTTGGCTGAAGCTTTAGTGGCAGGAACAAGAGTTAAAATACCCCACACAACAATCCGGCGCGAAAAATTCAGCTTTCCTGAATGTTTTTTCCCTGGCTATATTATGAAACAGGAGGTAATTCAGGACGATGGTAGTGTAACTAATATCAGAGAATTGTTGATTGAAGATAATCTGATGACCTTAGTAGATGAATATGATCACGAGCCACGTAATTTTGCTTCAAAAGATGGTTTTGCATATTGGTTAGATCCAACCACTGGTCCTGTAGGAAGAATTTTAGAAAATATAGGAGTAATGAATATAGAAAAATGGAGAAAAATACGCCTATTATTACATGAACCTATCAGATTTATAGGTTGTTAATAAATTATTCTTCTGGTGGTAAAAATTCTTCACCTGCATTGCTGACTCCTGCATATTCACCGGGTTTTAACCATTGAATATAGGTGCAACCTGTGGCTTTTTTGGCAGCCTTGTCCCAACCTGCTGTTGAGCATTTTTTCATCCTTTTTCCTGAACTAGTGGTGAATAAAACCAGTGCTTCCCCGCACTCTGGGCATTTTTCATCTAGGTTTTCAGTTGTCCCATTGATCCACTCCACATAGTCACAACCCGTTGCTTTTTTAGCTTCTTTATCCCAGCCCCCTGCAGAGCATTTCTTCATCTTTTTGCCAAATCTGGTTACCTGAAGAATAAGGCTGGCCCCACATTTTGGGCATTTTTCATCAAGTTCTTTGGGTTCTATTGCCAACCATTTAACATAGTCACAGCCTTCATTTTGTTTTGTAGCAGGATTCCAGGATCCTTTGCTACACCTTTGCAGCCTTTTGCCTGTTTTTGTTTCAGTTACATCACCCAGGGAGGAACCACACTTAGGACATTTATCATCTTCTTGCATGAAATTAACAATATCATTTATTTTTTTTAAAATAAAGGGGTATTTGGGTATAATAAGAATGTATGAGTAAAAGAAATAATGGAGATAAGCTTGAGCAGGAATATTATGTTTCAAAATTGATTATTTTTTACAAATTTATTCTCGGTATTTTTGAAATATTATTAGGGTTCGGAATATTTTTCGGAGGTAGACAGATGTTTGATTTTTATATGAAAGTAAGAAATGACGAGCTTTTGGAAAACTCGCATGATCTGGTGGCATATATTTTACAAAGAACAATTCCCTACTTTTTTGAACACCAGGCATATGTAGTTTTTGTACTTCTGGCTTTAGGATTTGTCAAAGTAATAGGCGCTGTGGGGCTTTATCAAAGAAGACACTGGGGCTTAGATCTTTTGGTCGCACTCACTGTAATTTTACTACCCATTGACGGATATAATTTACTCCGCCACCCATCTTTTCCGGAACTCGGATATTTTTTAATCAATGTCTTAATTTCCCTGTACCTGGTTAACTTTAAGCCCAAGCATTATTTTATACATCTTAAAAAAAGGGCAAACTTTCGGGTATACTAGGTCGATGAAGCATCCACGGGTGGGAGTAGGAGTAATAATTAAGAAAGACAATAAGGTACTTCTTGGGAAACGGAAAAGTAAGCATGGTAAAAAATCTTGGGCATTTGTCGGTGGACACCTTGAATTTGGAGAAACCATTCCGGAAAAGATGGGTGGCGGAGTCTTTGAAGAAACATTAATTTCAGTAAAAAATGTTAAATTTATTACAGTTACGAATGATATTTTTAAGGATGAAAAGAAACATTATGTAACAGTATTTGTGGTTTGCGACTTTGATTGCGGTGAAGTAAAAAACACAGAACCGGAAAAATTGGAAGAATGGCGCTGGTTTGCATGGGATGATCTGCCAAATCCTTTATTTTTACCGATCACAAATTTACTGGCTCAAGGCTATAACCCATTTCAATAATTGCGCAATAATCACGCAATAAATCGTGCATCAGGAGTTCAAAACATAATAAGTGCTGGGACCTTTGCCTTTTGCCTCAATCAGTTTTTTCTCAACCAAGCCTTTGAGTTTAAGTTGAGAAGTCCTTTTGGCAATTCCCAAAATATCTTCCACATCCCCGCTTGTCATCCTGCCTGTTGTGGAGAGGAAATCCATAATTTTAATCTCGTCTTTATCCAAAAATACCTGCTCGGAGATATCAGAAACCTTTCCAAACCCGATTTGAGCAATAGATTCAGCAACTTTCCTTGCTTCCACCAAAAATCCTGTTACAAAATATTCAATCCAATGGGTAGAGTCCTCACCTTCGTGATAATGATTGCCTTGAATCTCGTTTAAAGCATTGTAATAGGCTAATCTGTCCCGGTTATAATAATCTTCTAGCACGATAATTTTGCGGAAATCCCAATTGTCCCTATATAAAATCAAGGTTGTTAAAAGGCGTGCCATCCTACCATTTCCGTCAGCAAAAGGATGGACGGTTACAAACTGCAGGTGAAATATGGCTGCTTTAATAACAGGATGCATTTCTTGCTTGTCTGCCTCATGTAGCCATTTAAGAAGTTCAAGCATCAGGAAAGCGACTTTATCAGACGGCGGACCTTCATATCGTAGTTTTTCCCGGCCGTCTCCCAACTCGTCAATAACATAAATAGGCCCGGGCCTGAAATGTCCGGTTTTCCCCTCTTCCAGTAAGTTATCCATCATCAATCCGTGTAAGGCTAAAATTCCTTCCAGAGTTAATGGTTTTTTACCGGGCGCAATTTTTTCTATTTCAGCCAGCACTTTTTGGTAATTTTTAACTTCTTGAATAGATTTGCTGTCGGCGTTGACTGACATACCTGCCAAAACCTTATCAACCTGAAATTCGGCTAAAGGATTTCCTTCAATTGAGGTTGAAGTATGAGCCATCCTGACAATTGCCTGACGTTTTAGTTGCGCTTCATTTAAAGGCAATACTTTTGACCTTTCAACAACTGCCTTGATTTCGGCAATTTCAGAAATATCTGCCAGTATTTTTGAGGTAATTTGATAATTGGGTTTGAACATCTTTTTTATCTTAACACAGTTGATATTATACCATAAATCACGCAATAATCACGCAATAAATCGTGCAACGGAGTGTTTTGGCATCTTGACGCAAGCAGCAAAAAATGTCTATATTGGTAAACATGGATAATAATGACGAACCTGCAGTAGACGCCAAAAAAGTCGATTCCTCAGAGCTGGTTTTGAATATGGAAGGAATGATAAAAAATCTGATTTCCACCCTGGATAAACAAAAAGAAGCCGCTCAAAAATTTCAAGAAGCTTTAAATGATATATTTGAAAATGATGAAACATATGTAACTCATGCCAAAGCTGCCAAAGAAGCTGCCAGGGTAAAATCAGCCACCAAACAGCAAATTTTAAAACAACCCCAGGCTGCAGATTTGTTTGAGAAAGTTAAAACTTTAAAGTCAGAAATGTCAGAAAATCAAGCATCTTTATCTGATTATCTCAGGGAATTTCAACGAATGTCCGGGATATCCGAAATTGAGGGTGAAGACGGGGAACTTTTGGAAATTGTTTATACTGCAAAATTGAACCGAAAGTCTTCAAAATTCGGTGGCTAAGGAATTCTTACCTGTTTTCCTATAACCTCACCACTCTGACTTATGTCATAAACAAATACAGCTCCTGTTTCCATTTCAAAATTAGGGATATCTTTATCGGAAATATGGTCCAGGTATTTAATTAATGCCCTCAGGCTGTTACCATGCGCCGCAACAAGTACATTTTTACCGGCTTTGAGCTTTGGTAAGATATGTTCTTGATAATAAGGAACAACCCGCTCATAAACGTCTTTTAAAGTTTCACCGTTGGGAATAGGCACATCCCATCCTCTTCTAATATCATGGTATTTTTTTTCTCCGTAGTCCTTTTCAACTTCAAGCTTATTTTTACCGGTAAAATCACCATAATCTCGTTCATTTAAGGCTGCATTTTCATAAATTGGTATATGTTCAATATTCAAAACATCGAGGATTTCCTCTAGTGTTTGTTTTGCTCGGATAAGTTTGGATGTAAATGCTATCTGGAAATTAATATCTTTTAGTAGCTTTCCTGCCTTTTTCGACTCCTTAAAACCTTCTTCAGAAAGACCGATATTGGTTAAACCTGTCCAGGCATCAACTTCATTCCATGTTGACTCACCATGTCGAACCAGCGCGAGGTATGCCATAACTAAATTATACTATCCTTAAGACTTTGGAGGAAATAAAATTCGTTATCTTATTTAAAAGAAATCCTAATAAAAGGAAATATACAATATAAGCAAGTGTTGCTAGTGCAGGCGGTAGAAACCGGTAAAAAATCTCATATCTGGACAAAAGTGGCCAATGGATAAGGTACATTTCATAAGAATATATTCCGATAATTGAAAATACTCCAAACCTAACTTTATTAAAAACAAATAGATAAATTAATGCTGTACACGTTGCTAGACTGTAGTTCTGCTCTACAATATCCCCTTTAAAAACTCCGGAATATACGGCTGTATGCCAACTGACAAAAGCAGCTGCAATTAAAGTCGTTAAAGCGAGTATTTGTTTAATAATTTGCTGTCTTTCTAAAAACGCAGAAGTTGAGGACCATATTTTAGCAACAGCAGGCTTATTAAAGGCAAGGTCAGCCAAAATCATTCCTGCTGGAAAGGCAATATAATGGGTCCTGTAAAGTTTTAAAACATCACTTTTAAAAATATCGTTTGAAACCAAAAAGGTAATTACAGACTCATTAAACAACAAAAAATAGCTGACAACCATCATGAGTAAGCCTGTTAGTGTAAGGAATTTTTTATTAAATATCAGTGGGAAAATTAAGTAATAAAAAATTATGGGAGTAATAAACCATAAAGGTGAATTTATATTCCACCTAAGATTAGCAGCTGGGTAATACCCTAAATAAGCATGCCAGATTTCAGTAAATCCATATCCCCTGTTTAAAATAAAAAAATCCATTAGCAAAAAAACACTAAGAATTATCCATAAAGGAATAAAAAGTTTAACAACTCTTTTTTTATAAAAATCTAATATCGAAAGCCTATTTTTTAGGGCGGATACAGACAAACCATAACCTGATAAAAAGAAAAATAAATTAACTCCGATTCCCCCACCAACAGAAATAGGAAATAAAAAATTATGATCAGAAATCAGGAAATATCCTATATGGGCAAAAAGCACCATTAAAAGCCCTATTCCTTTGATCTCATTTGTTACAGCCATATCAAAAGCAGGGCTAACTCTTTTCCTCATAGTAAACAGAAGGATAATGCCTAAAATAATTAAAAATAATGTTGTTTGATTTTGTATGTCTGTAATTGTTATTTCCATATTAAAGATCCTTTGATGTGATTAGTGTACCCCACATTTTATATCCTTCGCCGGACGGATGAAAATCATCAACTGAATAAAAATTAGTTCGATTTGCAAAATCATTTTTCGTTGGGGTATATAAATCAATTAAATTTACTTCATATTTTTGTGCAACTTTTGAAATCACCTGATTATATTGCCTGATTTGTATATCAAAAAAAATATTATATGGGAACAATACTAAATTATTATCTC
>JAMCVO010000454.1:4776-5664 GCA_023475715.1 Actinomycetota bacterium | reverse complement strand
ATTGGGGGGTGCTGCAATTGGGGCACTGGCAGGTTATCTGGTTAAAAAAATAGGCTTTAAAAACATATTGACAATCTTAAAATCAAAAAAAATAATTTCTTCAAGTATAGCAGATACCATTTCTGAATTTACTTCGGGCAACTTTGAAAAAGAGGAAGACGAGTAATTTAAAGTCCCAGAGGATTATCCAATAATTTATAATATTTTCTATAACAATTTGTTTTATAGTTTTTTATTTTTAACTCTTAGCTTTTTAAGTAATTCCTTAGCTTTTTGAAGTAGGCAGGTATGCTGCCTTCATGAAAATCGGTAATTAAATTTTTTATTAGTTCTTTCCCCATAATAAGGAAGTTATATTAATAAGGTTTCCTTTTATAAAGGAAACTTTTATATCTTTTTTAATCTCTAGCTTTTAATACATATTTCCATAGCTAAATTTCTTTTAGCTTTGGTTCCACCCGTTTTAGCAGTACTGCGTTGGTCGCCACAATAATTGAAGAAATAGACATAAGAAGAGCAGAAATTTCCGGTCTAAGCGATAATCCAAATGAGTTATAGAATACTCCTGCAGCTACAGGTATTGCAAGAACATTATAAATTGCCGCCCAGAAAAGATTTTCTTTCATTTTTCGCACTGTTGCTTTTGAAAGCTTTATTGCTTTAAGTATATCGAATGGGTCCGATTTCATCAGAACTATATCTGCTGTTTCAATTGCAACATCTGTGCCTGCCCCAATTGCTATCCCTATGTCGGCTTGCGCCAAAGCCGGAGCATCATTTATGCCATCTCCAACCATTGCTACGAACTTTCCCTCATCCTGGAGCTTTTTAATATAATTTGCTTTATCAGAAGGCAATACTTCGGCAAAAACTCTATCAATACCAACT
>JAMCVO010000454.1:0-4766 GCA_023475715.1 Actinomycetota bacterium | reverse complement strand
TGTGCCTGCCCCAATTGCAGCACCCCCAATAACATAATTGATCATGGTCTTGTCGAATTTCTTATTGTCGTTCATACTTGTTACTCCCTTCATTTAGAACTTTTAATTTTAAATTCAAAGGATCTGTTTTATACTATTATAGCAGTTTTTAAATCCAGGTAATAATTTTAACTGCTTTATAATAAAATGTCTTGAAACAGAAACTCTGCTTTTAAAAATTTACCGGACATTAGAGAATTATATTACGAGAGATATTATGAAAAACTTAAATGATGCTTCAGCAAAAAGGCCGGATTACCAGACATCTAATTCTGGTTACATGTATTTTGATATAATTGCAGGGCTTTTTGTCTCAGTGCTCCTGATATCAAATATTGCATCGACAAAAATAGTCCAGTTATGGAAATTCACTTTTGACGGCGGTACAATCCTTTTTCCACTTTCATATATATTTGGCGACATTCTTACCGAGGTTTATGGCTACAGGAAAAGCAGGCGGGTTATCTGGATAGGATTTTTCAGCGCACTTTTGATGTCCCTGACCCTCGGGCTTATCGGTCTCATAAAACCTGCAGCGGGATGGGAATTTCAGGATGCTTATATGAAAATTCTGGGGCAGACTCCACGGATTGTCGCAGCTTCCCTGATTGCTTATTTTGCCGGGGAATTTTCCAATTCATTTGTGCTGGCGAAGATGAAAATTCTAACAAAGGGCAAATGGCTTTTTACAAGGACCATAGGTTCAACAATAGTTGGAGAAGGAATAGACACTATTTTATTTGTTACTATTGCATTTGCAGGGCTTTACACCAGGAATCTTTTATTTTTAATCATAATATCAAATTATATTTTTAAGGTTTTGCTTGAAGTTGTGCTTACACCTGCAACGTATAAAATTGTTGGATTTTTAAAAAGACGGGAAAAAGTCGACTGGTTTGATTATAAAACAAACTTCAACCCATTTACTTAGGAATTATTTTTCAGCATAAGGATTCGGATATCGGAAGTGCCCAACCACCTTGTATTCCATTAGCTTGTCAACCTCGCTGATTTTTACCAATTCCTTCGTTAACATTATGACAAGTGGTACGCCCTGATCATTTGTGCGTGATGAGATAAAACCGCCATAATCTTTGTATGGGTCATCGGGATCAAATTGGAAATAAACAATATCTCCAGGCTGCCATTGTATAACATTATCCTGGTTGTCCGGAATAAACTCATTATCAAGCTCGAGGGCATTTCGCTTGAAGAATTGTTCCTGAAAAAAGGTATCCCTGAAATCTATATACTTTATAGGTTCTTTTCTATTCTTAATATCAAGTGGGTAATCTTCCGAATGGTCAATCATATCCTTATTGATTAATTCCATGAGATCATAACCTAAATCTTTTAGCACCATTGCAATAAGATCCGTTGATGCCCATATATTATCAGTTGGGTAGCCCGTATCCGGGTAAGTCTTATAACCCCATGTAATATCCGAATCTATAAGATCCATCAATCTTACTATAATTTTTTTCTGGACATCACTTAACTCAAAAGCCTGATTATCGGAACTTGTAGTTTCGGTAGCAGCTTCAGCCTGTCCTTCACCGGTTACCGTTGGAGCTGTACCGGACACACTTTGTGTGCCGGTGCTGTTACCGGCTGCGATATTGCCCTCGCTGCCAAAAGGCAAGTTAATTACAAGCTCAGAAATTGGATAACTGATCGGAGCCTTAAACAAATCTATGGGAATTTTAGTTACTATTTCTTTATAATTATTAATTAAAAACCATGCCTGAGCTGCAGACAGTACAACAAGTGCAAAAATTATGACTTTTAAGCCCTGGCTTTTTCTAACTTGTATTTTTCTTGTTCTTTCCATCTCGAATAAATATATTACATTAAATTTCCAATAAAATAAAATTATAAGTTTTAATAAAAATTTATAATAAAAATTTATAACTTTACATTTTATATCACTTACATATACTATATAATTTGATTTACAAATCTCTATATATTTTTCTGTATTTTAAACGTTAACAAAGAATAATATATTGCCAATTGGACAATAAAAAAAATCTAAAGCTCTTAACCGGAAATGAAGCTATCGCAAGGGCGGTTTATGAGGCAGGAGTAAAAGTTGCAGCAGCTTATCCCGGGACCCCTTCAACTGAGATACTTGAAAACATATCAAGATATAAAGGTATATATTGCCAGTGGTCCGTCAATGAAAAAGTTGCAATGGAAGTAGCTTCAGGAGCCAGCATCGCCGGCGTAAGAGCATTGGTAGCCATGAAGCATGTTGGGCTCAATGTTGCAGCTGATCCTTTTATGACGCTCTCGTATACGGGGGTTAATGGCGGACTTGTTATTATTTCTGCGGATGATCCATATATGCATAGTTCACAGAATGAACAGGATAACCGCTTTTATGCAAAATTTGCCAAAGTGCCTATGCTTGAACCATCAGACAGCCAGGAAGCACTGGATATGTTAATAATTGCTTTTGAGATCAGCGAACAATTTGATACACCTGTTCTGTTAAGAACGACTACAAGAATTTCACATTCAAGGTCACTTGTTATGCTCGGTGAAAAAATTAATCTTGATGAAAGAAAATATGTTAAAGATAGCAGGAAATATGTGATGATCCCTGCTTACGGAAGACTAAGACATGAACTTTTACTTGAAAGATGGAAAAAATTATCAGAATTTAGCGAAATAGAGAAATTAAATAAGGTTTATTTGCCAGGAGGAAAAAATGCTGTTACTAAAATTGGAATTATTACTTCAGGTATATCCTACCAATATGCAAGGGAAATATTTTCAAATGTTCCGATTTTAAAACTTTTAATTACTAACCCATTGCCCGAAAAAACTATCAGGAGATTTGCTGAAGGGAAGCAACTGATTTTAATTATTGAGGAGCTGGAGCCTTTTGTTGAAGAGCAGATCAAACTCTTGGGATTGGATTCTAAGATAGCCGGCAAAGAGTATTTCCCTCAATACGGGGAACTAAATCTTGATATAGCTGACAGGGTTTACCACCAGCTTTTTGGAACAGAACTTATTAGTGAAAATGGAGGCAAACCCGGAGACAGGATAGGCACTGGTCAAGTATCGGTACCTGATAATGACCTGGGTGAGCTGTTAAGCGAAATACCTCAACGCCCGCCCGTGTTATGTGCGGGCTGCCCGCATCGTTCAGTTTTTTACATGTTAAAAAAAATAAAAGCTGTAGTTATGGGCGATATAGGCTGCTATACGCTTTCGGTTCTTCCGCCGTTGAATGCACTTGATAGTTGTCTTTGTATGGGTGCAGGCATTGGGCAAGCTCTTGGAATGGAAAAAGCCAAGCCGGATATGAAGGATAAAGTCGTATCTGTAATTGGAGATTCAACATTTTTTCATTCCGGAATAACCTCTTTAATTGACAGTACATATAATAATGGCACGGGGCTTATAATAATTCTGGATAATGGGACTACTGCCATGACAGGGCATCAGGTACATCCAGGTGTGGGTAAAACCTTGTCAGGTAATGATACCGTAGAACTAAAACCTGAATATTTTGCAAAAGCTGCCGGGGTTAAAAATATCAGAGTAGTTGATCCTTATGATTTAATGCTTCTTGAAAAAGTTTTTCGGGAGGAACTCGAAAGAAACGAGCTTTCTGTAATAGTCTGCAGACGAATTTGTGCTCTTCTTGAAAAGGTCGATAAAAACAATATTGTCACCATAGACCAGAAAAAATGCAATAAATGTGGAGTTTGCATCAGGTTCGGCTGTCCCGCAATTCAGTTACGGGAGGAAAATTATATCATAAATGAGCTGCTTTGCACTGGCTGTAATGTATGTGCGACCGTATGTAAAAAAAGTGCAATATTAAAAAAGTATAAAAAATCTATAAAAATTTAAAACAATTTATGAGAAAATACGACAATAAAAATAATAAAAATTATAGTAATTGCAGGAAAAGCAGTCAGTATCTGCAAAAATGGGAAAATGATCTCAAAAAAGGACAAATACTTTCCGTACTATTTACGGGAGTAGGCGGTCAGGGGATAATACTTGCAACGACTGTTCTTGCAAAAGCTGCAATAGAATCGGGATTTGATGTTAAAGTTTCTGAAGTTCATGGGATGGCTCAAAGAGGCGGAAGTGTTGAAGGAAGCGTAAGGATTGGGAAAGAAGTTTTTTCTCCAATAATTAATAGAGCTGATTTCATTATTGCATTAGAGAAACTTGAAGCATTAAGATATATAGGCAAGCTCCAGTCAGGGGGTTTTTTATTAGTAAATGATTATGAAATTTATCCTTCCACAGTTTTTTCAAAGGATATGGAATATCCTAAAAATATAGAGCAAAGAATTAATCATTTAACAAAAAATTATATGATTTTGGACGCGGCACAAATAGCACTGCAATTACACGAAATAAGGGCGGCAAATATGGTTTTGCTTGGCGCTTTTTCAAATTTTTTACCCTTGAAATCAGACTGCTGGGCCAGTGCCATAAAAGAAAATGTTCCACCCAAAGCCTTAAATACAAATATCGAAGCTTTTTATTTAGGTAAAAATCTATAGATTTACAGGAGGGAATATGCCAATAAAACAATTAACCATTTTTCTTGAAAATCAAACAGGCAGGCTTGCAGAAGTAACAAAAATATTGAAAAAACAAGATATAAACCTGCAAGGTTTTTCCACAACCGAAGCGAGAGATTATGGAATCTTAAGGTTGATAGTATCTGATACGGAAAGAGCAAGACAAAG
>JAMCVO010000614.1:790-5668 GCA_023475715.1 Actinomycetota bacterium | reverse complement strand
CTCTTATAAGCTTTATTAATTTAATATTTTTATTATGTTTTTTAATTTTCTTTAAATAATCCGGAGTTTCATCACCTGATAACTGTACATAATCCAGTCCAAGTTTTTTCGTAATTTCTATAACTTTGTCTATATCTTCATTTACAAAAACTCCGGCAAATGACGCTTCTTTTTTATTCGGTCGGCGCAACGGGGGAAATCGTTTATTTATAAATTTATCTTTTTACTGCCGATATTATCTCTTTTGCTCTGCCGGGTTCTATCTTCCTTGCACTTTCAGTAGAAAAAATTAAACCCAGGGCATCTGCCCCCAAATCCGATATTTTTAAGGCATCTTCTTCATTTGTAATTCCGCATATTTTGATCCAAACCACAAAGCAGCCCCTTAAATCAGGTTTTCTCTTCTTAACCTATCTTCCATATCACTTAAATCATGCGCCAGATTCTTGCTCTGCATAAAATAACTGCCTATCAAAAAAACCTTAATTCCCTTTTTATATAAATCTTTAATATAGCTGGTACTTTCTATTCCACTTTCACAGACAATTATCTTATCTTCAATATCTTTATCTGCTGCATTTTCTAAAATATCAACAGCATTATTAGCGTTTATTTTCATATTTTTCAAATTTCTGTTATTTATGCCAATTAACCGGGCACCGGTATTAAATGCCTTATCAAATTCTCTGACGTTGTGTGCCTCGACAAGTACATCAAGCCCTAAATTTTTGGCCATGTCATAAAGCTTATTTAATTTTTTCTGCCCCAGAAGCGAGCTTATAAGCAAAATGCAATCTGCCCCTAAAGCTGCACTCTCATATATTTGGCCCTCATTAAAAATGAAGTCTTTTCTTAACACCGGAAGATCCGATACTGTTTTTACTACTTTCAGGAAATCAATGCTTCCTTTAAAATAAACGGGCTCCGTAATGACGGATATTGCGCTTATGAAGCTCTTATATTTACTGTAAAGAATTGCAGTTTTTTCAATATCCAGTGAGCTGTTAATTATCCCCCTTGATGGGGAAGCTTTCTTTATCTCTGCAATTATATTTACTCTGCTGATGCTGATATTTTTTATAAAATTAAAATTGCTATCTATGAAATTTTTATCTATTCTTTTTTTAGAGATATTGTCTCTATCCTCAAATTTGCCATAAAGACTTTTTATTTCATTTTTTTTGTTGCGCAGTATCTCTTTTAAATAATCCATACTATCCTCCGGAACACAGACAGATCCCTTTCAGATTTTATTTGTAAATTCAATTAATTTGTTTAATTTTTCAAGCGCCTTTCCATTCTTGATAGAATAAACCGCCATTTCTATTGCTTCCTGTAAATTGTCAGTCTTCTTTCCCGCAACTATGGCTGCAGCAGCATTTAATATGGCTGAATCCCTTTTGGCACCTTTCTCAGTTCCTGAAAGAATTCCATGTAAAATCCCTGCATTTTCTTTTGGATCTCCACCCCTTAGCTCTTCAATGCTGTATTTTTTTAAGCCAAGTTCTTCAGGATTAAGAGTGTATTTAACCACATTGCCATTATTTAAGTATTGAACAAGGCTGTTTTCCGAGATGGAAAGTTCATCAAGTCCATCCATTCCATGGACTACAAAGGCTCTTTTTACTCCAAGATTTTTAAGGGAATAAATCATTTTATCCATCAATTCTTTATCAAACACTCCCAAAACTCTTCCGGTTGCCATCGCGGGATTGGTAATCGGGCCTAAAATATTAAATATAGTCTTTATACCCATATCTTTTCTTGCCTTTGCAACATTTTTCATCGCAACATGTGCATTTGGAGCAAAGATAAAACCTATACCGATTTCATCTATGCATTTTGAAATATCGCTTATTTCAAGATTTATATTTATCCCAAGCTGCTCAAGCACATCGGCACTGCCGCATATGCTCGAAACGCTTCTGTTGCCATGTTTTGCTATTATTACATCTGCTCCGGCTGCTATAAAAGCTGCTGCAGTGGAAATATTGAAAGTATTTTTCCTGTCCCCGCCGGTGCCGCACGTATCCACAGTGTCTTTGTGCTTTGTTATTACTTTTTTAGCTTTTTCGAGCATAACTTTAGAAAAACCGCTTATTTCATCAATTGTCTCACCCTTTATCCTTAATGCGGTTAGAAACGATGCAATCTGGCAGTCATTTGCATCTCCATCGATGATATATTTCATAACCTCATATGCTTCATCCATATCCAGATTTTCCAACCTTATTAATTTTTCGATAGTATCTTTTAACATTTAAAACCACCTCACAATTTTATAATTTAAAACCAGCTTGTCTGAAAATTTGCCAGTAATTACATCTAATTTATGAGCTTTATTGCTTTAAAAAGTGCACCCGCTTTATTTAATGTCTCAGTCCATTCATCTTCAGGAACCGAATCATAAACAATACCTGCCCCTGCCTGAATATAAGCTTTGTCATCTTTTATAATAGCGGTCCTTATTGTTATGCAGGTATCAAGACTGCCATCATAACCAAAATATCCGACTACTCCTCCATATGGTCCCCTGCAATCTGGTTCCAGCTCACTTATTATTTGCATGGCTCTGATTTTTGGAGCGCCTGTTAATGTACCAGCAGGAAAAGTGCTCTTTAATGCATCATATATCGTGCTTTTTTTGTCCAAAGTGCCTTCTATTCTTGATACAAGATGAATGACATGTGAATATTTTTCGACGCTCATATATTTTTTAATTTTGATACTTTTAAATTTGCACACTCTTCCAAGATCATTTCTCGAAAGATCAACCAGCATATTATGCTCCGCTATCTCTTTTTCATCGTTTAAAAGGCTGTTTACCAGAAGCCTTTCTTCTTTTTGACCGGCACCTCTTTTTTTTGTACCGGCTATGGGACATGTGAGAATTTTTCTGCCGTTAATTTTAATAAGAGGCTCGGGCGAGGAACCAATAATTTTAAACTTTCCAAAATTGATATAATACATATAAGGTGACGGGTTTGTTGTCCTCAAAGCTCTGTATATGTTAAATGGATTCGAAAGACTATTTATGCTAAAACGCTGTGAAAGAACTATCTGGAATGCTTCTCCGTCAATAATATGTTTTTTCGCTTTCCTGACAGCTTCCAGAAATTTTTGTTTGCTGAAATTAGATTTGATATCAAATTTTTTACTATTGTCCGTCTGATAGGGAAAATTATCGCCATTGCCATTTTTACTGCTTGAAAAGATTTTTGCCTCTATTTTCTCTATTTTTTGTATGGATTCAAAGTAAGTCCTGACTGCATCTTTTTCAGCATCCTTTTCAATTTTTAGTGTGGAGATTATTTTCATCCTGCTTAAAAAATGGTCAAAGACTATAACAAGATCAGTT
This sequence comes from Actinomycetota bacterium, assembly GCA_023475715.1. Next base: position 2,310 of record JAMCVO010000614.1, on the reverse strand, counting down.
AGATTCAGCATTATTTCCGGCAGCAGCAATTTGTTCCCCGGGAGATTGATATTTTCAAAATATTTAACAAGATCATAGCTTAAATATCCTACGGCCCCTCCCACAAAGTGATTTAGTTCAGGATTCTTATACAAACGGTATTGCCCCATAACCTTTTCCAATTCTCCCAAAGGAGATTCTGCTTTAACTTTTAAAACTTCTCTACCTGAAGCTTCCACTGTAAAAATTTCATTTTCAAATTTTATTATGGAACTGCTTCCTGCTCCGATAAAGGAGTAGCGTGATAATTTTTTTAGTCCTTCCATACTTTCAAGAAGAAACATCTCCTTTTCCAATCCGCCGGCTTTTAAAAATATTGAGGTAGGTGTTTCAGTATCAACCATATATTCTTTATAGACTGGTATTAGGTTATACTTTTTAGCTTTTACCAAATATTCTTCTTTTGATGGATATATATTGTTCATTTTCATTTTTTTTAAATAAAAAAGAGTATTTCCAAATAGCTTTTTATTTTTTAAAAGCTTGCCTTTTTTGGAAATACTCTCTGATTTTAATTAATATTTAAAAACTAATTGTTTAATTTTTTAATCTTATATGTGATGAAAAAGATAAGAAATAAAGCAAAGGCAAAGCTTACTGTCAGCTTCGCCAGCAGGTGTTGTCTTTTAGCAGGATAATGCTTTTGAACAAAATTTCTGAAGTGTTTATTTTACTTTTCTCTCTGATATATATCATTTAAAAAATTCAATAACGATATTATTTTTATTGTATTACTCCTGGTTTTTGTAATGCTACCAGCAATAAATAATTAAGTCAAATTTTTTATCCAAATTTTTTTCGATTTGGTATTAATTTTCCCATTTTATCGATGATTTTTACGAAATATTTTACCACAAATTATTCAAATCCTGATTTATTTTATGTTATGATATAACAAAATGATCAATTTTTTCCAAGGAGGATGGAATGAATAGAGTGGTTCATTTTGAATTTACTGTTGAAAACCCTGATAGAACAGCTAAATTTTATTCTGGAGTCTTTGGCTGGAAAATATCTGGCTGGGGCGGACCCTTAAACTATTGGTTGATTTCTACAGGTCCAAAAGAAGATGCAGGTATAGATGGAGGTTTTATGCTAAGAAGTGAAAGAGATGATGAAAATCTGGGTAAAGGAACCATAAATACAATAGAAGTATCATCCGTAGATGAATATATGAAAAAGATTGAAGAAAATGGCGGCAAAGTAGTATCTCCCAAAATGCCAATACCCGGAGTGGGCTATATGGCTTTATGCAAAGATACTGAAGGAAATACCTTTGGTATTATGCATAATGACTCTAATGCAAAATAAAAATATGAAATGGATAAAAGCCTCGGAAAAAATTATAGAAACGTTTGAAAAAATTTTTCCAAATTTACCGGGAGTGGAAAAAAGGAAAATGTTTGGATATCCTGTTACTTTCATAAATGGCAATATGTTTATGGGGGTTCATGGTAACTCTATAATTTTAAGATTACCAG
>JAMCVO010000614.1:0-780 GCA_023475715.1 Actinomycetota bacterium | reverse complement strand
ATTTGAACCAATGCCAGGAAGACCTATGAAAGAATATGTTGTTATCCCGGAATGGATGTTTGATGATAAATTTATTTTAAATAACTGGATAGAAAAGTCTTTTGAATATACTTCAGGCTTACCTCTTAAATTAAAAAAGTAAATATCACGAAATATTTTTGATAGAATTAGTTAAACTTTACCATATTTATTATTTTCAATAAATCTTTTCTATCAATAACAAAATCTTCGATTTCTTCCTCTCTGAATTTCTTAATATAGGCTATAGCCTTACCATGTGAAGTGATGATTACATATCCAGCTTCTTTAACTTCTCTTAAGACTTCCGCTGTTTTATTGTGCAGTTCAGCTATATTTCTCATTTTCATAAAATCACCATCCATAATTTATTGTTGCTATAACTATAGTAATAATCGTATTTAAATCAATATCATTTTTATGTAGGAACATCCAGCATGATGGCAGTAAAATGGGAAACTTTTAATGTATACTAATTCGATAGAATATATATTAAAAGATAATATTATATTGACATTTATAAATTTAGTAGTACAATGAAATAAAAGTTATAATTATTGTTTCATTTAAAATAATAAATAATATTTAATAATTTAGGGGCTGTGATGAATAAGCGGACCTAAAAGCTAAACCGACTAGTATGTCGGTTTTTATGTTTTTATGGGTAATTTAAGTAAAGGAGGTGTAAGATGGGAAGCAAATTACTATTACTGCTGTTGATACTGGTACTTGTAGCCGGTCTCACAGTTGGATGCTCTAAGA
>JAMCVO010000162.1 GCA_023475715.1 Actinomycetota bacterium | reverse complement strand
TTATCGATATCACAAACATAATTTGAGAGGCAAGACAGGAAGTATTATCCTTCCATTAAGGAATATAACAGGTTTTTAAGCTTAAATATGGAAAGATTGAAGAAAATGAAGAAGGGTTCACTAATAATGCATCCCGGTCCTGTTAATAGGGGAATAGAAATAAGTGAAAACGTTATGAACCATGGGAAAAATTATGACGGATTTAAGATTAATACACAGATTACTAACGGAGTGGCCGTCAGGATGGCATTGATTTATTTAATGCTGGGCAGCACATGAGATTTAAAATTTGTTAACTGACAAAATGGAAGCTATGAGAAATACGATAGGAAAAGACAATATTTTAATAAAATCAGGAACAGTTTTTGAACCTTCGTTTGAGAAGGGAATAGTTTCAGATATTTTGATCCAGGATGGAATTATCAGGATAATAGATAAAAATATAAATATTGAAGATATGCCTAAAGATTCTGTCGTGCTAAATTCCCAAAACTATTTTGTTTTTCCAGGATTTGTCGATATGCATGTGCATTTGCGGGAACCTGGTAATGAAGAAGAGGAGGACATTGACAGCGGGTCCATGGCAGCATTTAGAGGCGGAATTACAAGCGTTGCATGTATGCCAAATACAAATCCCCCGATAGATAGAGAATATTTAGTGAATTATATATTAAACAAAGCCAGACTCATAGATTTTAAAATATATCCTGTTGCAGCTATGACAAAAAATCTTGAAGGAAGAGAAATGACCGAAATAGGTTTGCTTAAAGAAGCCGGTGCAATTGCTTTTTCGGATGACGGAAAATGCGTACAGGATTCAAAACTTATGTATGAAATAATGAAATATGCTTCACATTTTGACCTGCCTTTAATATTACATGAAGAGGATTATTATTTTTCAGACTACGGACTTGCACACGAAGGATATTATTCTGCAAAACTGGGGCTTGACGGGATTTCGCGATTTGCAGAAGAACTTATGGTTTCCAGAGACATAATGCTTGCAAAAAAGGCAGGTGCTAAAATTCATATAACTCATGTCAGCTCCAAAGGCTCTATTATATTAATAAAAAGGGCTAAAGAAGAAGGATTAAATATTACGTGCGATGTAACACCTCATCACCTTTATTTCAACGACAGCTTTTTGGAAAGTTATGATACAAATTTAAAAGTAAATCCATCATTGAAATCAGAGGAAGATAGGGAAGCTCTTGCAAGTGCAATTTCTGAAGGGATCATAGATGCTATTGCAAGTGACCATGCCCCACATTATGAAGCTGAAAAGAATACTACTTTTAAGGATGCAGCAACCGGAACAATTGGATTGGAAACATTGTTTAAAGCTTCTTATACAAAATTGGTAAGAGAAGAAAGATTAAAACTAGGCAAGCTTGTGGCCTTATTGACGTCTGGTCCGGCAAAAATATTAAATATAAAAACGCCGGCAATTAAAGTTGGTGAAAAAGCAGACATTGCAATAATTGATTTAGAAAAAAATAAAAAAATAGAAAAAGAAGATTTCTGCTCAAAAAGTAAAAATAGTGCGTTCATCGGACAAAATTTATACGGTGAAGTAGTTTATACAATAAATAATGGAAGATTGGTATTTATAAGTGAAAACTGCTGATTATTTTAAATTTCTAGATATTTAGGAGGATTTATACTTGAAATCAGTGCTAATGCTGCAGGATGGCCTGATATTTAAAGGTGAGAATTTCGGTTCCGAAGGAGAAGTTATGGGTGAAGTTGTTTTCAACACTTCTATGACAGGATATCAGGAAATCCTTACAGACCCGTCTTATTACGGTCAGATTGTAACAATGACATATGCCCAGATAGGTAATTACGGTATAAACAATCAGGATATAGAATCAAAGAAAATACAAGTCAGTGGTTTTATTGTAAGAGAATATTTTGATTATTACAGTAACTGGAGGGCAAAATCCAGCCTGCAAGAATATTTAAAAAAATATAATATAACCGGTATTTCTGAAATTGACACAAGGATGCTCACCAGAAGAATAAGGTTAGGCGGGGCAATGAAAGGTATTATTTCCACCGAAACAAGAAATTTAAAAAAACTTAAAGAAAAGCTTGATTTATATCCTGATATGGTTGGAAGAGATCTTTCCAAATATGTTACATGTAAAAAAAGCTATGTCTATAAAAAGAAAAAATATAACTTCAAACATACTGTTGTTGTTATAGACTACGGTATAAAATTAAATACTTTAAGATGTCTTGATAATATCGGATTTAATGTAGTAGTAGTTCCAGCAAATGCAACTCCGGAAGAAGTTATCAAGTTAAATCCGGATGGAATATTAATTTCAAATGGCCCTGGCGACCCTGCAGCAATGAGCTATGCTATAAAAAATATTTCAGAACTTTTGGGTAAAAGACCAATATTCGGAATCTGTTTGGGGCATCAATTAATAGGGCTTGCGCTTGGAGCTAAGACTTATAAACTCAAATTCGGGCATCATGGAGGAAATCACCCTGTAAGAAATTTAAAAACAGGTAAAGTAGAAATAACGACACAGAATCATGGTTTCTCAATTTACCCTGATTCACTTAAAGCAATAAAAAAGACTTCTTATAAGATAACTCACATAAACTTAAATGATAGTACTGTTGAAGGAATTGAATATCCTGAAATGAAAGCCTTCAGCATACAGCATCATCCCGAAGCTGGACCTGGACCTTACGATTCAAGATATGTATTTAAAGATTTCAAAGACCTTATTGAGAGGAATAATGCCTAAAAGAAAAGATTTAAAGAAAATAATGCTGATAGGTTCAGGTCCGATAGTAATCGGACAAGCCTGCGAGTTTGATTATTCGGGGACTCAAGCATGTAAGGTTCTAAGAGAAGAAGGCTATAAAGTAATACTTGTAAATTCAAATCCTGCAACAATTATGACCGATCCCGAATTTTCAGACAGGACATATATCGAACCCCTTACAACAGAATATGTGGGTAAAATAGTTAAGAAAGAAAGACCCGATGCAATATTGCCAACACTGGGTGGTCAGACGGGGTTAAATATTGCTGTTGGACTGGCAAAGGAAAAAATTCTTGAAAAATATGGCGTTGAATTGATTGGTGCAAATGCAGATGTTATAAGTAAAGCTGAAGACAGGGAAAAATTCAAAAAAGCAATGAAAAATATAAATCTTGATGTTCCTCCAAGCGGGTACGTAAACTGTCTGAAAGAAGCTCTTGATATAAGCAATAAGCTCAAATTTCCACTTGTTGTAAGACCAAGCTTTACACTGGGCGGAATTGGCGGAGGAGTGGCATTCAATAAGGAAGAGTTTATAGAAATTGTGACCAGAGGGTTGGAGTTTTCGCCAGTTTCACAGGTTCTTGTTGAGAAGTCCGTAGCAGGATGGAAAGAATATGAACTGGAAGTTATGCGTGATAGGAACGACAATGTTGTTATAGTCTGTTCGATTGAGAATTTTGACCCGATGGGGGTACATACCGGTGACAGCATAACGGTTGCACCGGCACAAACGCTGACAGACATTGAATATCAAAATATGCGAGAGGCTTCTCTTGCTATAATCAGGGAAATAGGTGTTGAAACAGGTGGCTCCAATATACAGTTTGCCATAAATCCTGAAAATGGCAAAATGGTTGTAATAGAGATGAATCCCAGAGTTTCAAGAAGCAGTGCTCTTGCGTCTAAAGCAACAGGTTTTCCAATTGCAAAAATAGCCACCAAGCTGGCCATAGGTTACACCCTTGATGAGATTCCAAACGATATTACCAAAAAGACACCCGCCTGTTTTGAGCCGTCCATAGATTATGTTGTAGTTAAATTTCCAAGATGGGCATTCGAAAAATTTCCGGGAACTGATATTAGCCTTACAACAAGGATGAAATCCGTTGGAGAAGTTATGTCAATAGGAAGAACTTTTAAAGATGCTCTTCAAAAAGCAATAAGGTCACTTGAAATTGACAGGTACGGGCTTGGATCCGATGGGCACGATAACATAAAAAAGGAACTTTTAAGCAATAATCTTTCAATCCCTAACCAGGACAGAGTGTTTTACATAAAACTTGCTTTTGAGCTTGGGCATAGTATTGAAGAAATATTTGACTATACAAAAATTGATCCATGGTTTTTAAATAATATTAAGCAGCTTGTAGAATTTGAAAACGATTTTAAGAAATGCAATGCCGATAGTCTTACAAAAGAAAAATTATATGCCGCAAAAAGATTTGGGTATTCTGATACCCAGATAGGCTATTTATGTGGATGCAGTGAAGAAAAGATAAGAAGCTTGAGAAAGAAATATTCCATTATCCCAACCTTTAAACCTGTTGATACATGTGCTGCAGAATTTGAAGCATATACACCCTATTATTATTCTTCTTATGAAACGGAAGATGAAATCAGACCTTCAGAAAAAAGAAAAATTGCCATACTTGGAAGCGGACCAAACAGGATAGGACAAGGGATAGAATTTGATTATTGCTGTGTGCATGCTTCTTATGCACTTCGCGAAGATGGTTATGAAACAATCATGATAAATTGTAATCCGGAGACAGTCAGCACTGATTATGATACATCAGACAGATTATATTTTGAGCCGTTGACGTTTGAGGATGTGATGAATGTCGTTGAAGCAGAAAAACCTTATGGCGTGATAGTTCAATTTGGAGGCCAAACTCCCTTAAAACTTGCCCTAAGACTTCAACAGGCAGGAGTAAATATACTCGGAACTTCACCCGATAATATTGATCTTGCAGAAGATAGAAAAAGATTTGGCAATATGCTTAATAAAATGAAAATACCTCAACCTGAAAATGGAACCGCAATGACAACAGAAGAGGCAATAATCATTGCAGGCAAAATTGGTTATCCTATTCTTGTAAGGCCTTCTTATGTCCTGGGCGGCCGTGGAATGAACATTGTTTATAATGAAGAGAGTCTTGTTAATTATATAAGTAATGCATCGCTTATATCTCCGGACAAACCTATTCTTGTAGATAAATTTTTGGAGGATGCAATAGAAGTTGATTGTGATGCGATCTTTGATGGCAGTGAGTTATTTATTGGTGGGATCATGGAACATATAGAAGAGGCTGGAATCCATTCCGGCGATAGTGCGTGTGTGTTGCCGCCTTTTACTTTAAGCACAGAAGTGATTGAAACTATTAAAGCTTATACATATAAGATTGCAAAAGAATTGAATGTAATCGGGCTTTTGAATATTCAATATGCAATAAAGAATTCAACCGTATACGTTCTTGAAGCAAATCCAAGAGCATCCAGAACTGTTCCGTTTGTCAGTAAATCGATAAAAGTTCCGCTTGCAAAAATAGCTGCAAGAGTCATGGCAGGAAACAAATTAAAAGATTTAAATTTTAAAAGAGTTGATAGCATTAATCTGAAATATTTCAGTATTAAAGAAGCAGTTCTTCCTTTTAACAGATTTCCTGGTTTTGATACCATTCTTGGTCCTGAGATGAAATCAACCGGAGAAGTCATGGGTATTGATAAAAATTTTGGCATTGCTTTTGCAAAATCCCAGGTGGCTACAAATCAGATTCTTCCAGTGAGCGGTAAAGTTTTTATAAGCGTAAATGATAAAGATAAAAATAGTATTGTTCCGATTGCTGAAGCCTTATTCAAAATGGGATTTAAAATAATTTCAACAAAAGGCACAAGCGAGATACTTGAAAAGCATA
>JAMCVO010000293.1 GCA_023475715.1 Actinomycetota bacterium | reverse complement strand
CAGCAGTCAGATGATGGAGATCTTTAAAGATTTCCCGGGTTCAGTTGAGAATACCCTTGAAATTGCTGAACGTTGCAACCTGGAATTAGCTTTGAATCTCAGCCTCCTTCCTCCATTTGAGGTTCCAGAAACTTTTACTCCTGATGAATATCTTGCCAATCTTTGCAGTGAGGGTTTAAAAGCCAGGTATAAGAATGTAACACCGGAAATTGAAAATAGGATAAGCAAAGAACTTGAAGTCATAAAAAAAATGGGCTTTGCAGAATATTTTTTGATTGTATGGGACCTGATTAAATTCGCAAAAAACAATGATATCAGGGTGGGTCCGGGAAGAGGTTCGGCTGCAGGAAGCATTGTTTCTTATCTTCTGAATATAACAGACATTGAACCATTAAAATATGGGCTGCTTTTTGAGAGATTTCTTAATGAGGAAAGAAAGAATATGCCCGATATTGATATAGATTTTTGTTATGAAAAAAGAGACCGGGTAATAAAATATGTATCCCAAAAATATGGCGAAAACAGAGTAGCACAGCTTATAACATTTGGAACAATGGCAGCTCGCCAGGCCATCAGAGATGCCGGCAGGGTGCTGGAAGTAACTTATTCTGAGGTAGATAGAATTGCAAAACTTGTCCCGATGGAGCTTAATGTAACCATAAACAATTCACTGAATTTGGTTCCCGAATTAAAGGAAATATATAACACCAATGAAAAAATCAGAGAGGTTATAGACACTGCGATCTCCCTTGAAGGAATAGTCCGTCAGGATTCCATACATGCTGCGGGCATAGTAATTTCTGCTGAGGATCTATATCACTATACGCCAATCCAGCGTGAAGGAGATAGTGATATAGTTACGCAGTATAAGATGGAAGACATCCAGGAAATCGGGCTTTTAAAAATGGATTTACTAGGATTGAAGACATTATCTCTTATAGATAAGACTTTATTTTTAATAAAGAAGGCAAAAGATATTGATCTGGATATTGATAACATTAGTCTTGAAGATAAAAAAACTTTCGAAATGCTCAGCACAGGAGATTGCCTGGGAGTCTTCCAGCTTGAAAGCTCTGGCATGCGTGAGCTGGTAATGAATCTTAAGCCGACACAATTTGAAGACCTTATTGCATTGCTTGCGCTATACAGGCCAGGCCCACTCCAGAGTGGTATGGTAAATGATTTTGTTGAAGCAAAAAATAAACAGAAAAAGATAAAATATTTACATCCCAGCCTGGAGCCTATACTTGAGGGTACATATGGAATTATTTTATATCAGGAGCAGGTAATGCTGATAGCTTCCAAGCTTGCAGGATTTACTATGTCTGAAGCGGACATCCTGAGGGATGCTATCGGTAAAAAGAAAAAGAAAATACTTGGAAGCCAGAAGAAAAAATTCATAGAAAGTGCAAAAAAAGTTGGCATTATTAATGAGGAGACTGCAGAAAAATTATTCGAGCTTGTAAATCATTTTGCAGAATATGGTTTTAATAAGTCTCACAGCACAGCATATGCGATGATTTCCTACCAGACAGCGTACCTTAAAACTAATTTTCCCGTGGAATTCATGGCAGCACTTTTAAGCATAAGGATGGGAAGTCAGGAAAAAGTAGCTCAGTATGTTAATGAAACAAGAAGATTGGGAATTAAAGTATTGCCGCCCGATATAAATGAAAGCTTTAGTGATTTTACCATTATTGAAAATTCAGTAAGATTTGGGCTTTCAGCAATAAAAAATGTTGGTTCTAATGTAATAGAGCTGATAGCTAAGGAAAGAAAAGAAAATGGCAGGTTTTCCAGCTTTCTTAATTTTTGCAGCAGGGTAAGCAGTAATGTTTTAAACAAAAAAACTATTGAAAGCCTTATAAAAAGCGGTACTTTTGATTCTCTCAAACAACCCCGGAAATATTTGCTGGAAAATTTTGAGAATATAATTGAAGAAATAAATAAGGTTAAAAAAAGCAAGGAATCCGGACAGTTTTCATTATTTGAGGAAGAGCATTCCTCGCATATTGGTCGTCATATTGAGAATGATACCGGAGGTATTAACCAGGAGTTCGAGCATTTTTATGAGGAATATTCTCAGAAAAAGCTTTTAAATTTTGAAAAAGAAATGCTCGGGCTTTATGTGTCAGGCCATCCGCTGGCTGAATTTCAGGATTATCTTTCAAGTCTTAATACTATTGAAAATCTTTACGAAGAACCCGACAAATCGACGCAACTGGTTGGCGGGGTTATATCCAAACTAAAGCAGATATTTACCAAGAGCGGTCAGCCGATGTATTTTCTGACACTGGAAGACTTGACCGATAATGTTGAAGTAATAATTTTTCCTACAGTGCTTGAAAAATATAAGGAGCTGGTTGAAGAAGATAAAATTATTATGGTTAAGGGAAGGCTTGACAGAAAGGAAGATCAGATAAAGCTTATAGCAATTGAACTTGAAGACATAAAAAAACCTGAATCTAAAAGAAGTGTGAAATTTATGGACAGGGTGGAAGGAAAGGTTAGCGAAACAGAAAAAGAAAATTCTTTTAAACCGGGCCAATCAGAAAAAATTGTACTGAGAGTGAATAAAGCCGACCTTGATAAAAATCTTATAAATAATCTCCATGAAATCATAAAGAACAATTCAGGCAGTTCAAGAATTGATCTGAGGATCATAAATGGTGACGGGTCAAGCATTGAAAAGACTTTTAGCTTGCCTGAAGGTTATAGTGTTAAGCCAAGCGAGGAATTCTTTAATAAATTAAAAGAACATTTCCAGGATAGAATAATCTGGAGGTAAATTACAAAATTATTTATAATATTAGAAATATTTTAATAAAGTTTATGATATATGTTTAAGGAAAAGGAAGAAAATTTAATAGTCAAGCTTCCTTTTGGCTTCAGGGACATTTTTCCGGCAGAGGCTCTGGAAAGAGAAGTCATTAAGGAAACCATAAGGCAGGAGTTCCTGTTATGGGGTTATGGTGAAGTAAGGACACCTGTTCTGGAGTTTACTAAAAACATTTCATCGGGTGTCGGCAAAAATTGGAAGGATAAGCTTATAAGCTTTTTTGATATTGATGGCAATCTTGTTTCACTCAGAGCAGATATGACAATTCCAATAGCCCGGCTGACCGGTATGAGAATAAAACCGGAACAGCTTCCTGCACGTTTTTTTTATTTTGCAAATTCATTCAGACAATCAGGGCTCTCAAAAGGAAAGCCAAGGGTTGTAAGCCAGGCAGGGCTTGAACTTATCGGTTCTTTGGGTTTTGTATCAGATATTGAGGTGCTGTCAATTTTAATAAATATATTAAAAAAATTGGGAATTGATAATTTTAAGATTGGACTTGGGCATATTAAGATCGTGGAAGGTCTTTGTGATTGGTTAAAGCTTGATTTAAAGACTGGCGAGCTCGTAAGAAATAATCTTATTTCAAATAATTTTGTAGAAATCGGCGAGCTCGTATCAAAAAAAGGTAGTAAAAAATCAGATTTGTTCATGGAATTATTAAAGCCTGAAAAAGATATTGAAAAGATTTATGACTTGATTTCAAAAGTTGATGAAAAAAAAGTAACTGAAAGTTTTTCATATTTAAAAAAAGTATACGATGCCTTAAAGGAGCTTGAACTTAATGATTATATGCTGCTGGATTTAAGCATAATTCGTGATTTTGAATATTATTCAGGACTTTTATTTGAAGTTTATTGCCCCAGAACAATTGATTTGCTTGGAAGCGGCGGCAGATATGACGGGCTTATAAAAAAGTTTGGACTGGATGTTCCTGCTACCGGATTTGCACTTGACGTGGATCTTTTGCATGAATCCATAGGCCAGTCAAAACTTTATTCTTCAAGGTCAAAAGAACGGACAATTGTCTATGGCAATCCCGAAGATTGCTTAAAATTGCTGCAATTTGCTTCAGAAATAAAAAGCAAAGGAGTAACTGTCGAGCTTCTTTTCGGCTGTGAAAAAAATCTGGAAAAAATAGCAGCAAGTAGAAAATGCGGCTATATTTACAGTCTTGAGCCAGGGACAAATAATTTTAAACTGTTTGAGTTTAAAAGCAAAATCAAGGAATAGAAATTTGAAAAAAAACTTCCTGCCGCCAGACAAAACTGAATATGATTTGAGCATTGCAATTCCGAAAGGCTATCTTTTTGGTGCCTGTGTTAAGCTCTTAAAAAACGCGGGATACGATATTTCGGAGCTGCAGGAAGAATCCAGGAAGCTTTTTACATATTCAAAAAAAGACAGATTCAGATATGTAATTGTCAGGCCCATGGATGTTCCTGTTTATGTTGAGCAGGGTGCATGTGATATTGGTTTTGCAGGTAAGGATGTACTCGTTGAAATGGAAAGCAACGTTCTCGAGCTCATGGATTTAAAAAATGGATATTGCAGGATAATTATTGCAACATTAAAAGATTGTATAGAAAAAGTAAAAAACCATTATGAACATTTTGGCTCTATAAAAGTAGCTACCAAATATCCTAATATTGCACGAAAATATTTTGACCGGAAAGGCATGCAGGTAGAAATTATTAAGCTCTACGGCTCTGTGGAGCTTGCTCCTGTTCTTGGTATCGCAGATGAAATTGTTGATATAACTGCAACGGGCAGCACGCTAAAGGAAAATAATCTTGCAGAGATGGGTGATATAATGGTTTCAACCACCAGGCTGATTTCCAATAATGTAAGCTACAGGTTGAAATTTGAAAAAATAAATGAATTTTTCACAAGAATCGGAAATGTTGTAAAATAAAAATTTAAAAATAATTTTAAAGAATGGTAAGAAATAAATGCCTAGAAAAGAAATAATAAAGAGAAAAACAAAAGAGACCGATATAGAACTGGAGTTTAATCTTGATGGAAGCGGCAAATCAGACATAGCAACTCCTTTTCCATTTTTAAATCATGTGCTGGAAAGTTTTGCCAGGCATGGGAATTTTGATCTGAGAATTACTGCAAGCGGGGACATCAATGTCGATCCGCACCATCTGATAGAAGATATCGGTATTTGCCTTGGGCTTGCAATTTCTGCCTGCCTGAAGAACAAGGAAGGAATAACCAGGTTTGGACATATTATACTGCCAATGGATGAAGTTGAAATATCAATATCTCTTGACCTAGGTGGAAGATCATATTTAAGATATAATGTTGATATGTTAAATGAAAAGATTGAAAATATGAGTACTGGTCTTGTGGAGGATTTCTTCAGGGCATTGGTAAATAACAGTCATATCAATCTTCATATAAATAAAAATGTAGGTGTAAACTCCCATCATATTATTGAGGCGATTTTCAAAGCTTTCGGAATTGCACTGAAAAACGCAATCAGGTTAAGCGGCAGCACATCCATTCCTTCAACAAAAGGTGTCATTTAACTCTTCATAAAATCAAAAACAATTATTTGTTTTGATTTTGGATTTTAAAACATATATGTAAAGCAAAAATATGTATATAGTAATTATAAATTACAATATGGGTAATATTAAAAGTGTTGAAAATGCTTTTATAAAAATCGGAGCTGAAATTAAAGTAACTAAAAGTCCCGGCACAATAATAAATGCTGATGCTGTGGTATTGCCTGGTGTTGGAGCATTTGGTGATGCACCTTCCCTATCATAGAATGCAGCTAGCTCTACAGGATCTCCTGCATCTTTTAAATTAATAAAACTTACTCCCTTTACAACCCTGCCTTTATTTACATCAAGGCAA
>JAMCVO010000136.1 GCA_023475715.1 Actinomycetota bacterium | reverse complement strand
GAAGGTTTTAATTTTGATATTAGAAAACATTTAGTCCAATATGATGATGTTTTAAATAAACAAAGAGAGATTATTTATAAAGAAAGAAGAAGAATACTTGAAACAACTTCAAAAGAAGAAAAAGCCTTAAAAGAAAAAAATGAAGAATTATTAAAAAATGAAATTTTGGAAAAAATTCAAAATGCTATTTCAACAATTGTAAGTATTAACAATATTCAGGAAAATTATGAAGAAAAAACTTCTCCAGATGAAAAAATAATCCAGGAATTTTCAACAATTATTCCTTTTGATGAAGAATCACAAAAACAATTGATTAAGCAATTTGAACAAGTATCCAACATAGAAGAAAAAATTGATTTTCTACAAAAATTAGCTCAGGATATTTATCAAAAACGGGAAGAACAAATGGGTAAGGAGTTAATTAGGCAAATTGAGCGTTTTGTTATGCTTTCAGTGATAGATAATTTGTGGATGGACCATTTAGATGCGATTGAGAACCTTAGGCAAGGAATCGGTCTTCGTGGATATGGGCAACGAGATCCGTTGATTGAGTACAAAAATGAAGCATTTAAAATGTTCGAACAATTAATGAGTGCTATAGATGATCAAGTAGTCCACCGTATCTATAAAATTCAAGTTCAACAAACACCTCCCCCCATGCCAATACGTGGTCCAATCATTACTCAAGCTGCCGGTTCACAAAATCAAATAAAGCAAAATCTTCAGTCCCGTAAAAGTCAGTTAAATTCAAATTCAATGTCATCAAATGATTCCTCAAAGAAAAAACTCGGTCGCAATGACCCCTGCTGGTGCGGTTCTGGTAAAAAATTTAAAAAATGCCACTATCCGAATTTATCTTAGCAAAGGCAGTATGTGCCTTGTTTTAGATGTAGCTTTCCATGTTCCATCTGGCATGTAATTATATAAATAGATTTAATCATTATTTAATACATGAAATAATATAATAACTTATACTATTATGAATAAAAACGTTACAAAAATCGGTTTTTGGTCAGCCTGTACAACAACTGTCTTTGCTGTAATTTACATTATTCCCCAACTTGTTGTTGGCATTGAAATGCCGGATACGATGTTGACCTTGGTGCTAATTCTAACTCCATCAATGCTACTTGCTCCTTCTTTTCTAATTATGATGACGGCAGTACATTACTTTGCTCCTGATGAAAAGAAAATTTGGAGCCACATCGGAACCTTATTTGCAGTTGCCTATATGGTGTTTGTAAGCATTGTTTATTTTACTGTATTAACAGTTACCATGCCCCATATGTTAAGAGGAGAAATTGAAGCAGTAGAGTTACTTAAATATGTCCCAAAGTCTTTCATGACAGGAATAGATGCTCTCGGATATACAGCCATGAGCCTGTCTACATTGTTTGCTGCTTTTGTTTTTGGAAAATCAAAATTGGAAACATGGATAAAGCGGTTGTTTATCGCAAACGGAGTCATTGCCCCGATTATACTTTTAACTCAAATATATCCGATGATTGCCTATGCTGGAGCTTTATGGATAATAACCATGCCACTTTCTTCCTTGTTGGTTATGGTTTTGTTTAGAAAAACAATATCTAAGCGGTAAATCTATGAATAAATTAGTAATTTACGACTCGCTATATGGTAATACGGAAAAGATTGCTCGAATAATCGGTAAGAGTATTTCAGCTCAAATTATTAGAGTTACGGATATTAACGTTTCGAACATAAACGGTATTGATACTCTGATAGTTGGCTCGCCAACTCAAGGGGGTAAAGCTACTCCAGCTATACAAGAGTTCCTGAATAATATTCCTTCAAAAACTCTCATAAACGTAAAGTTAGCAGTCTTTGATACTCGTTTTTTAGAAAAAAACTTAAACTTTGCTCTTAAACTATTGGTAAAAACAATCGGCTATGCTGCCCCCAAAATGGCAAAAGTACTCACCGATAAAGGCGGAAAACTGATTGTTCCCCCAGAAGGATTTATTGTTAAGGGTAAAGAAGGACCGCTAGCTAGTGGTGAGCTGGAACGGGCACAAGCATGGGCAAAAATGTTGAAATGAAAGTATATATGAATCAATTAGTCTGGATTGTCATCGCTGTTATAGTAGGATTTATTGTTCCGTTATTGTTTGGTAACAATAAAACTATTCCTATTGACCTCTATTATTTAATTTACTTTTTTGCAGTCAGTACACTATTTTTTGTTTACACAAAACAGACCAACCTTAATTTTGGCAAGTTCTTGTCTACCAATTTGGCCATCGGAATTGTTTTGGGGCTAATATTTGCAGGAATTATGGCTAAAAATGTCTTCTCTCGTCCGGAGACTGCACAGTTAACAGGAAGCTTATTGGCCTGGGCATTGCTGTGGCGAGGTTTGGTCTATGGAGTAATAGACGGATTATTCTTATCAGTTTTTCCTTGGATAGTTACATGGAGAGCATTTAATGTCGATAGGAGGCCGTTTATCGAAAAGGTAGGATTCAGTCTTTTGGCTTGGATATTTATTTTAATAATAACTACGACTTATCATGCAGGCTATAAAGACTTCAGATCAAAAAAGTTAATTCAGCCAAATATCGGCAATACATTGATATCAATTCCTACTCTCATATCAGGGAATCCTGTAGCTGCACCAATAGCCCATGCAGGAATGCATATTTCTGCAGTCATGTATTCGCCTGAAACAGATTTATTTTTACCACCTCATCGGTAGGATATTAATTATGAAACAGTTTTATAAGAAATCAATAGCATTTTGGCTGGTTTTATTAGTGTTAGCATTTATCAATGCCATTATTAGGGAAACGACATATAAACCACCCCTAACTCCTTATATAGGTATTTGGACACATCAGATAAGCTCTGTAATCGGAATACTTCTCTTTTATATTGCAATTTATCGTTTTTTAAAATTTACACAAGGTCTTTATAATAAGGGAGATGTTATTAATGTTGGTCTAATATGGATATCAATGACATTTATTTTTGAGGGATTTATGAATATTTTTGTCAGAAAACTAACTATTGTTGAAGTTATGCAAACTTATTATTTCTGGAAGGGCGAGACATGGATATTTGTTTTACTTTCACTTCTAATTTCACCAATTATTATTTACAATAAATTAGACCAAAGCAAAAAGTAGTGTATTAATTGTATAGTTTCCTATATAGTGGACATTTCAAAAAAATACCACGATCTAATTAAATTTAGAATTACCCTATTTAAATTTCTAAATGCTCTCAGTTTGAATTATTGAAATATTTGTTTTAATATTAAATTATACCCTAATAATAATTAAATATGTTTTTAAAAAAAGATAAACTGCTTATTTTTATCAATAGTAAATATTTACAGATTCTTAGTAAAAAATTAGATAAAAAGTTAGAGTTTAATGATAATTCTTTTAAGAATCAAAAAATTATCGATCAAGCAAAGTTTGAAGAAGACATAAAATCTTTCCTAAATGAAAATAAAATTAAAAATAAAGAAATTATCATCTTACTTTCACAAGATTTAGTTTTAAAAGAGAACATATCTTCTGACACTTCGAAAAAGACAAAAGAACAACTAGAAAAATTTATTAAAGGAACTCATGTTTCTCCAGAAAATGTTTCTCAAATTGAATATGTTGAAAATAATACCCATACAGTTTATTTAACAGATAATTCATTTTATGCGGTGATTAAAAGAATTTGTAATAATTTGAATAGTCAAACTATAGCAGTTTTTCCCGCTCCTGTTTTTGAGGGATTAGAAGATAAAAGTAACTTAATTACTGAAAAGGCAAGTTTGCTTTTGGAAAAGTGCGGTTCTTTTGATAAAGTAAATTATTTATCTACTATTAGTGAGGAAAAAGAAATAGTTAGCGAAAAGGTAGAAAATCAAATTGAAAATCCACAAAAAACGAATAAGTTTTTTTTAGCAGTAGTTATTTTAGCAGTTACATTGTTGTCTTTATTAACGGTTGGTGTTTTTATAACTTTACTTAAGTATTCTTTTACTGCCGATCAAAAACAGGAAAAAGAAATAATTCCGACACCAACTGTTGCTTCTTCTATTCAAGAAGCCACAAAATCATCAAGTTTAAACTTTGTTGCTAAAGAAAAGTTAAAAATTAAGATATTAAATGGTTCGGGAATAGCCGGTCAGGCAAATTTATTAAAAGATAAATTAACAAAATCCGGTTTTAAAAATATTGAAACAGGTAATTCGGAAGAAAGATTAAAAAACAGAAGTTTAGTAGAATTTTCATCAAAAGTACCAGAAGATCTTTGTCAGGAAATTCAGGAAGACCTAGATTCAACTTTTTCAAACGTTTTCAGTAAGAAGACGGAAGATTTATCAGTTGATGTTTTGATCATCACAGGGAGCCAATAATTATAAGCTGTCAATTCAACAAAAATATTAAGTCTTTTAATTAATAATTATCATGAATAATAAAATTACAAATTCAGTTTATCAAAGTCTAAACGAAAAATGGACAAAAAAACATCAAAAACTTCAGGATAGTTTATTTCAGAAACATAAATCTGCTTTAGATTGGGCAACAAGTAGCACAAAGCAATTGACTGTTGGTTCACTTGGTGGGCTTATGCTTCTTACAACCCCATTATCAATCGCAATCCCTGATGCCCATTCTTTAACTCTTCAAAATCAAGCACAAAAGGAAATTGGCAGAAGCATATTTCTAATTACAGATCTTTTTAATGTGCTGCCTGATAAACCAAGGCCTTTGAGTATTTCAGAAGAAGATGTGATCGCACAAACATTAACAAGACATTTTGGTTTTAGAGTCACACCAGAGTTAGAAGATAAAAGGCTAAATAGGAGTTATGGTTTTATTGGTGCAGAGCAGCATTTAATGAGGTTTCCTGGTGACAACATCAATACTCATTTTGATACTAAAGAAGAAATGGAGATGTTTAGCTCATCAGGCATGGCTCCTGGACTTGGTGCCTGGGGTTATTTTTCCTCTCCATCAGGACTGGCAGAAAAAGATAAATTACGGGAAAAATATTATATTGCAGTTCAAACGTTCCTTGCTCCAGGTTTTAATGATAATATAAAAGAGTTTGTTGATTTTTTTAAATACAGAAAAATGCTGGTTGTGAATCCAAATAATGGCAAAGCGATTGTTGTTGTAATTGGGGATGCTGGTCCGGCTGAGTGGACCGGTAAACAATTGGGTGGATCACCTGAAGTAATGCGTTATTTAGAAAGATTTGATGGTAAAGCTAAAGGTTTAGTTCTCTACTTTTTTATCGATGATCCTGAAGATAAAATTCCATTAGGCCCAATCAGGTTATAATATAGAGTATGAATATTAAGAAACATTTTTATAGTCATCTTATCGATATAGAGTCTTCAATTATTCAAATTAATGAGATAGGTTTCTCGGAGGAAGAAAAGAATCATTTAATTCTGCTTATTCAAGCGAATCTCCATCATTTGATTATTGATATTGTTCTTTCAGAACTTAAAGAGGAGGATAAAAAGGTGTTCTTAATGCACCTTTCTTTGGAGAATAATAGTGATATATGGCAGTTTTTGAGTAAAAAAACAAATAATATCGAAAATAAAATTAAAAAAACAGCTGAGGAATTAAAAAAAGAAATAAGTAGAGATATCAATGAAATAAAATTCTTAAAATCTCCCAAATAAATTAACTTCTCTTTTACCTTTTTCTAACATTTTTCTTACGAAGATCGAGGATTTCTGAATTAATATTA
>JAMCVO010000585.1 GCA_023475715.1 Actinomycetota bacterium | reverse complement strand
GCTTTGGTGGCGATGGGATTGTCTAACGAAGAAGCATTCGGCTCTTTAAGAGTCACCCTTGGTTTTGAAAACACTATGGAAGAAATTGATTATTTCCTTGAAGTAACTGAAAAAATTATAAAAGATCTAAGAAAAATATCACCGTTATACAAAAAGTAAAGGTAAAGGAGGAAGTTATGGCAGCAATTACAAAAGATGATGTATTGAATGCTTTATCAGAAGTATACGACCCTGAAATTCCAATAAATATTGTTGATATGGGGTTAATATATAAAGTAGATATTGATGGGCAAAACAATGTTGATGTGGATATGACTATGACAACCAGGGGTTGCCCCATGCACTCCCTTATGGTAACACAGGCTCAAAAAAGAATTGAGAAAATTGATGGAATTGGAAAAGTAAAAGTGAATCTTGTCTGGAGCCCGCCATGGTCACCTGAAATGATTTCCCAAAAAATCAGGGAACAGATGCAGCAAAATTCTTAAATAGTAAAAAAGTACCGGAGGATTTTAAGCTTAAACTGAAAGGATCTTAAAATAGAGAACTTAAGACTTTAGTCTTTATTCACAAATCCAATCGTAGGCGATTTTAAAGGCAACTTCGATAAAATTGTCTCACACATAGAGCAGGCCAAAAATCAGAGTGTTGATATTCTGGCATTTCCGGAACTGGCAATTACCGGTTATCCCCCGGAAGACCTTGTACTCAAACCAGCTTTTATTGAAGAGAACCTTAAATACTTTGATAAGATAAAAAAATTATCAGACAGCATTGTTATAATAATTGGATTTGTGAATAAAGACTTTGAAATCTATAATTCCGCAGCAATTTGTTCAGGTAAAAAAGTAATATCAGTTTACAACAAGCAATTCCTTCCGAATTATTCTGTTTTTGATGAAGAGAGATATTTCCAAAAAGGTCTGGAAACTTTAATTTTCGAGTTAAGAGGCATCTCTTTCGGTGTTAATATTTGTGAAGACATTTATTATTCATCAGGCCCTACCAAATCACAGGCTATACTGGGAGGCGCAAATCTTATTATAAATATTTCTGCCTCTCCGTATCATATTGGAAAAATTGAGGAAAGAGAAAAAATTCTTTTTACGAGAGCTGTAGATAATCGTGTAAACATCATGTATGTTAACCTGGTAGGAGGACAGGACGAGCTCGTTTTTGATGGCAACAGCATGATAGTCAATGAAAAAGGAAAAATTCTGGCAAGAGCAAAAGCTTTCGAGGAAGATTATTTCATCTTTGATCTTGATACTGAAGAAGTCAGTTCCACAAGACTTCAAGATGCTAAGTTTAAGAATCAGAGGGATAGCATGAAAGATGAAACTGTCCCCCTAAAAGTTATAAAAATCAGTGATTTTACAAAAAATAGTTCCAGAGCTAAAAACAAGAATCTTGAAGATATTGAGCATTATGATTTGATCTTTAACCGGTATAAAGAGCTCATATCCTGCCAGGAAGAGGAAATATTTAAAGCTTTGGTGCTGGGTACAAAAGATTATATAATTAAAAATAGTTTCAGCAAGGTTGTGTTAGGATTAAGTGGCGGGATTGATTCAGCACTTACTGCAGTTGTAGCGGCATTTGCGATAGGAAACTATAATGTTACGGCAGTACTGATGCCGTCTGAATATTCATCAAAAGGAAGTATTGACGATTCCCTTCTGCTGGCTTCAAATATTGGAATCAATACTTTAATTGTGCCAATATCAGATGTTTATAAAAGCTATCTGGATAACCTGGGTCCGATATTTAAGACCGACAAAATAAATATAACCAAAGAAAACCTGCAGGCCAGGATAAGAGGCAATATTTTGATGGGGCTTTCTAATGAAAATGGCTGGCTGGTTTTAGCTACAGGAAACAAAAGTGAAATAAGTGTTGGCTATTGTACTCTTTATGGTGATATGGCTGGAGGGTTTTCGCCCATTAAAGATATCTATAAAACTCTTGTTTACAGGATTTGTAATTTCGTAAATGAAAAATACTCAAATATTATCCCCGAAACAATAATTAACAAAGTTCCGTCTGCAGAATTAAAACCCGGCCAAAAAGATGAAGATAAGCTGCCTCCATATGATAAGCTTGATGAAATTCTAAAATTATATATCGAAGAAGAAAAAGATTACCATGATATTGTTAAAGCCGGTTTTGATGAAAAAATGGCAAGATATGTAATCAATATGGTAGATTTCAATGAATATAAAAGAAGACAGGGGGCCCCAGGAATCAAAATCACTCAGAGGGCTTTTGGCAAAGACCGAAGATATCCAATAACAAACAAATTTAAGCTGAAATAATAATAGTCTTCAGTTAATGCTTTTTCAGTGGCCTTCGGTCAATGCCTTGACTGTAAATGCCAGGTAACATAATGCGATCGGCGGAATACTTACAAGAGTGAGAATTAATCCTCTGGAGATTTTATGTGCTGCTCTGGTCTGGCTTATATTCAGTATCAGGCTAATTAAAAATAAAATACCTGCTGCAAGTACAAATGTTCCAAGGAATCCGACAAGAATATAGGAAGAAACCATACTGCTTTTTCCAAAGACTTCGATACTTAAAAAAAGTGTAAGAATATAAAATATAAAAGTGAAATAGCAGGCAATTATTGTTGCAAGCCCGATTTTAAAATTTTTTACTGCAATATCCATTTTCACCTCAACTTAAAAAATTTAGTTTATAAAAACTTGCTTTTATTGACTAAAGCCATTATTATTGTATACTATTATATAAAATATGTATATAATAGTATACATTTAAAATCATGATGTCAAGTAAAAATAGAAAAATAAAACTGGGAAATAATTTAAGAAAATGCAGGTTTGAGCATAATGAGATTTCCCAGCAGGAACTGGCAAACGCGCTGGGGGTTACCCGCCTTACAATACATTCAATTGAGACAGGAAAATTCAACCCTTCTGTTTCACTTGCTTTAAAAATAGCAAAATATTTCAATAAAACAGTTGAAGAAATTTTTAATTTATATGAAGAATAGATATAGCCCTGCTTGCATACGATTATTCCCTGCAGGACTGATTTGATTTAATTAGATAAAAGAAAGAATAGATAATTAATAATAAATAAAAGTGAAGGGTTTTTCATCATGAAAAAGCTGTCAAATTTAAGTGAAAAAATCACTTTAGGTTTCTCAATTATATCAATTCTCGCCTATTTCTATAATTTTATCTTATATATCAGGATTGATATAACAACAATCAACTTTGGGTTAATAAATACACTTATCAGTAAAACAGAAATATATGCCGGGATATCTATAATATTAATTATTATTTTTCACCTTTCTGCAATTTTAACAATAATCCTTAATCTGAAAGCTGCTGACAGGGAAAGCATTTTTTTATCTTTTATATTTTTCATCTCGATTATCTCCATGATTATGGTCTTTAGCGACTTTGCCCTGATTGGTGACATTGTTAAAGAATATAATGCAGGACTGTCCGGTATAGGATCAGAGTTTGCTGTCTTATATTTCAGCCAGTTTGCTCACCTGCTCTTTTATTGCCTGATTATCATTTTTATAATATCGGCCAATAGGGCAAAAAGGCGCATTGTCAGGTCTGATGCTGAAGTGCCGTTAAAGGATGAAGCGATATTCATCAATGCACAGTATATCGGTATATTTACCGCTGTCCTTGGGCTGGGTATCCTGACAGCTCTTTCGCTTTCTACGCCCCTTTGGGCAATAAAAAAAGGTATAGTTGCTGTATGCGCAATGCTGGTCATTCCTTATGCTTCAATAATAACATACTGGCTGGTAATTAAGATTCGGGAAAGAGTGACAGAATGGTATGATGAAAAACAATTTCAGGATGTTACAAAAGCGGGTTTTATATCATTCTTATCATCAATAGCTATACTTACAATATTTTTCATTATCCAGAACACTTTGAGCAAATTTCCACTATTAAGTGTGCTATGGTTTCCATTGTACTTTTTTATGATTCTTTTAATTTTTTCCGGGAGTATATTGTATTTCAGCAAAAAAGCTATATCCTAATTTTTAACCATAAAGAAAATTTTTTAGAAGAGCCAATGTTGTATTTTATATTTTATCAATGAATTTAAACATCATTTAAATGGTTAAATTGCAAAGATTATAACTTATCCAGAAATTGTTTTATAAAAAGATTATAATTTTTTTATATGTTTAACAACCTTAAAAAAGCCCTTTTTACACTTTTTAAAGCACCTCGTCATTTTAAAGGAGATATAGAAAAATTTGAAAAATTGTTTCAGCAATTCCAAGATCCATGGAATTTTACCAATTCGTATTATGAGAAAAAGCGATTTGAGATAATAATGGAATTTATTGAATTAATAAAACCTCAAAGTATTTTAGAGCTTGGTTGTGCGGAGGGGCATTTAACCAAACACCTCGTCTCTGTTTGCCGTGATATTACTGCTATAGATATAAGCAAAACAGCAGTTGAAAGAGCAAATCAAATTGTTACTGGAGTTAAGTTAATATTGGGAGATTTTACTAAAATTAATTTTGATAAAAAATTTTCGCTTATTTTAGCTTCAGAAGTATTTTACTATCCCCAGGAGGAAGAGCTTGTAAGATTTATAAAAAATTGCCAAACAGATTATTTACTTATATCAAGCTTTTGGAATCTTTTTAAGGAAAAAGAGATTCTTATCAGAAAGTACGATTTTAAAAAAATCAAAAGTAAATGGGTTTTCCGTTTTGAAGTTGGTGTCCCTAAAATTGCCTATATTTGTCTTTGGAAAAAGAATTAGAGAACAAACTTTGATTGGAAAGAACTTTTGCTCCGATTCAATTTTATTTCTGCTTCGCTTCATGAGAGATTTTTCTTTCATCTTCTTTCTATATACTTTCACTTCATTTATATATTTTTTACGGAATTCTGGGGAGCTGGCGTAAATTTAGAATATATCTTAAAATATTTGTAATAGCCAGATTTTAATTTTAATCCTATAATAAATTTCATAATAAAGTAAAAATTTGAATTAAATTATAGCTTATCATGCAATTTTTTTGAAAATATTTTTAATATGAAAATACTTCTGCTTTCGCAAAATAAAGAAAATATCAATGTTATTTCCAAAATCCTTAAGGGTCCGGAATTTGTGCTGGAAGTTCTGCAGATATTTGATAGGGTTGATTCAAACCTTGAAGATGTCAAGCTTATAATTCTTGATATCTGTAATCTGGATTTTGAAAAGGATTCTTATTATGCTAATTTTTTTAAAAAAATTAGCAACCTAGAGAAGATAAAGTTTTTATTACTTAATGCAAATCAAGCTGAAAGTTTTTTAAGTTTGAAAATCAAATTTGATGATATATTGTTTTCGGATCGACTGGAAGAAGAATTATTTCTAAGGATACAATTCGTTCTTGCACCTGTAAAAATTATAACACCAAAAAACAGTATTATTGTGGACCAGCTGATCCTAAATCTTGATAAATATGAATTGACAGTAAGTGGACTTTCCATTGAATTGACTTTTAAAGAATATGAGCTTTTAAAAATATTGCTTGAAAATCCAAACAAGGTTTTTTCAAGAAATAAATTACTTTCAGTGGTATGGGGGTATGATTTCTATGGAGGGAGCAGAACTGTTGACGTTCATATGAGAAGACTCCGCTCGAAATTAGATACTCCTTATAACCTTATGCTAAAAACAGTAAGAAATGTCGGTTATATGTTTTCGCCTGTAAAACTTTTAAGTATTCCC
>JAMCVO010000357.1 GCA_023475715.1 Actinomycetota bacterium | reverse complement strand
GTGGCGATGATATCGTCAGCTTCATAACCCTCAACTTCCAGAATTTTAATATCAAATGCTTTGAGCATTTCTTTAATCAGAGACATCTGTCCGATAAGCTCATCAGGCATTTTTTTCCTTGTAGCTTTATAATCATCAAAAATAGCATGCCTGAAAGTAGGTCCCCTGCTGTCAAATGCACATGCAATCACATCTGGCCTTTGCTCCTCGATTAATTTAAGAAGCATGCTTGTAAAACCAAAAACAGCATTTGTAATTGTCCCCGAAGATGTTGCTATTGTAGCGGGAAGAGCATAAAAAGCTCTGTAGGCTATATTATTGCCATCCAGGAGAATAATTTTACTACTCAAAAAATCACCTTTTCACATTTTGTTTATTTTTATTTTATATTATAGAAAATTTTTATAATTTTAATACCATTCATATTTAGTCAGATACACTCATATCTACTGAGAAATAATTATATTAATATGATAGCACTTGATTAAGAAATATTTTAATTGTATTATTTTTAGCGTGCCGGAGTGGCGGAATTGGCAGACGCGCTGGACTCAAAATCCAGTGAGCCGCGAGGTTCGTGTCGGTTCGACCCCGACCTTCGGCACCATCTTGAAATAACTGATTATCATTAGGAGATAAAAATTATGGAAAAAATTAAAAATATTGCACCAGGTGAAATTTTGTTGGAAGAATTCCTGAAGCCTTTAAAAATCAGTGCTTATAGATTATCCAAAGACACTGGTATGCCTGCAACAAGAGTATCACAGATTCTAAAAGGAAAAAGAAGAATAACTGCAGATACCGCTTTAAGGTTATCTAAATATTTCGGAAACTCCCCGGATTTCTGGATGGGAATACAGGATGAATTTGACTTAAGAGAAGAAGTACAAAAAATTAGAGCTGAATTAAATAGAATTTCAAAAGTAACTGATATACATTGTTTGGAGAGCTGAAATGCTTAGACTTTTTCCATTAAGCAGTTTTAGCCTATTTAAATTTCTTTTTTAAAATGATTATTTCATTTAAAAATTGATTCGTAATAAGCAATTCTTATTCTAAAGAGTTCTTGCTGAATTATTCAGCAGGAACTAATTAAATTCTAAATATTTTTAGAAATAACTGGTTTCAAATATGCTTTTTTAATTTCTGCTTGACATGTCATATTTTGATAATAAAATTTGCCTTGTAAATAAGATAAATCTTGTAAATATGAAATAAGAGTGGAGTTTTTGATATGGAAGCACCAGAAAGTAAAAAATTCTACGGGTCTGTAACTGTAAGTAAGCGGGGGCAGATAGCTATACCTATAGATGCCAGGAAGGATTTTAACATTAAAACCGGTGATAAATTACTCGTTTTTGGAGATAAGGAAAAGGGAATTGGTATTTTTTCTATCACAAGATTATATTCTTAACTCTCATTATTCCTCCTTATTCCCATTTAAATATTTTGGTTGAAATTGCAGTTCCCACAATAAGAACACCAACAAGAACATAAATTTCCAGTGAATGCTCGAACCAGCTGTCTCCAATCCATAATCCCCTCATAAATGTCACAACATGCGTCAGCGGCAGATACTTGCTGACACGCGTAACTCTATCAGGAAGCACTTCAAGTGGTATTCCTGCACCTGATAAAAACATCATTGGAAATGCAACCACCATCCCTATTACCTGAGCAGTCCTTGAAGTAGGCGCAATACTTGCAACCAGATAACCAAAGGAAAAGAATGACAGCATTGATATGATAAGCCCGCCCAGAACGCTGAAAAAATTGCCTTCAAAGCTTGCCCTGTATACAAATTTTCCTATTATAATAAGAAGCAGTACCCCTATCAAAGTCATTATGGTATAAACAAGAACATTGGCAAAAAGATATGAAACTGGCGATAATGGAGAGGTCCTAAATCTTCTGAGTATACCTTTTTCTCTGTCCTCTGCAGTACTTATAGGAACACTCATAAGTCCGACAGATGCAATAATAAGTCCAATATAGGAAGGGACCGCAATATCTATAAAGCCGCGGCCTCCAAAGAACGGTGTAGGCTCATTTCCATAGATAAAGCCAAATAAAATAAGGATCATAGGAGCATAGGCAAGGGTAAAAAAAGTTGCCATTGGTTCTCTCAGATACAGTTTGAGCTCAATATATGTAAGCTTAAAAAATGCTTTCAAGATCTTACCTCCTTGCCGGTCATAGCCAAAAATACATCTTCAAGCGTCGGCTGCTGGGTCCTTAAATCCCTAAAATTTATATTGTTTTTTACAAGATAGGTAACAACATCCATTACCATTGTATTGTCCCGGCCGTAGATAATGATATTTTCACCGGATTTCTCGATTTTTGTAACACTCCTGATATTTTTAAGAATATCGGTATTAAAAGTATCCTGTGTTGAAAAGAAAAGGCTATTTTCAATTTTTATATTTCTTTTTAAGTTTTGGGGTGTGTCCAGTGCTATTATTTTGCCATGATCCATTATTCCGACCCTGTCGCACAACTGTTCTGCTTCCTCCATATAATGTGTGGTTAAAAATATTGTTTTGCCCCTGTTTCTTATATTTCTGATTAAATCCCAGGTTGCCCGTCTTGCCTGAGGATCAAGTCCGGTCGTGAGTTCATCCAAGAAAACAAGTTCCGGGTCGTTTATCAATGCCAGAGCTATAAATAAACGTTGTTTCTGTCCACCGGATAACTTGCTGAAAAAGGCATTACTCTTATCCTCAAGACTTAATCCTGAAAGGAGATTTTTCCAGTCGATTTTTTTATCATAGAAAGACGAGAACAGATCAAGTGCTTCCCAAACTTTAATTCTTGCAGGAAGTTCTGAATGCTGAAGCTGAATACCGATTTTTCTTCTGTAATCGCGACTTATGAGGCCAGGATCCATACCAAGCGCTCTTATTTGTCCGGAATCTGCTTTTCTTAAGCCCTCAATGCATTCAATGGTTGTGGTTTTTCCTGCACCATTAGGGCCGACCAGCCCAAAGATTTCGTTACGGTAAACTACAAAGGAAATTCCATCCACTGCTTTTATTTTTCCATAGTATTTAAAAAGATTTTTTATTGTTATAATTTCTTCTTTTTGCATTACCGGTTTAATTTATAAGTGACATCCTATAATATAATATTTTCTTATTGTGATAATATATGAGCTAAATCGTATAGTTCTTTGCTTATTTCTTTTTTGTTATTTATAGCATATTCTAATATGCAGGATTTTATTTCATTGCCCTGGATTGCAGTCATGCAATCACTTTTATTATCCAGCAGCAAATCAACGGCTTTTTTACCGAATTCTGCCGCCAGCAGCCTGTCAAGAGCCGATGGATACCCTCCTCTTTGAATATGACCCAATACTGATATTTTTACTTCATGCCCTACAAGAAGCTTGATGGATGCAGCAACATCGCTTGCCTTGGCAGCGCCTTCCGCAACCACAATCAATGTATGCCTCTTACCCTCACGATGGTTTCTTATTTTGTTCGCAATTTTTACCAAATCCACTTTAACTTCAGGTATCAGAATATAATCTGCAGCGCAGGCAAGGCCCGAGTTTATTGCAATCAACCCTGAATTTCTCCCCATAACTTCTATAACAAAAAGCCTGTCATGTGAAGAAGCAGTATCCCGAATCTTTGAAATAAGGCTGATTATGACATTAAGCGCAGTATCAAAACCAAGACTGTAATCAGTTCCTGGTATGTCATTATCGATAGTTGCCGGAATACCAACCACCTGGACTCCTCTCTTATGCAGATCATGTGCACCCCTGAATGAGCCATCTCCACCGATTATTATAAGCGCATCAACACCATCTTTTTTCATATTCTGTATTGATTTTTGCATTCCATCTTCACTCTTAAATTCTTCCGACCTTGCAGAATAAAGAAAGGTTCCTCCCCTGTCTATAATTCCCCCAACGGAATTAAGATCCAGAACAGTAGAATTGTTGTTTATGAGACCTTTAAAGCCCTCGTAATAGCCAGTTACATCAAGTGATTTATATTTTGCATATCTTGTAACAGCTCGAATAGCTGCGTTCATTCCTGATGCATCACCGCCACTTGTCAGAAGTCCAATCTTTTTAATTCCGGACATTTCTGTATTCTCCTTTACTTACTTCATTTTCTTCTTGACTTTAGTTCCTTAAAAATTTCATCAAGCTTAATTTTTTTCTCAACCATTAAAACAATTAAATGATAAATAAGGTCAGCTATTTCATAAACAGTTTTTCCTTTTGCCTGGTGTTTGGATGAAAGCATGATTTCAACACTTTCTTCGCCTATCTTTTTAATTATTTCATCCAGGCCTTTCTTATGCAAAGAATAAGTGTAAGAATTTGAAGCTTTTTCTTCAATTCTTGAAACCACAACATCATAAAGCTCATATAATATTTCTGCATTTGAAGAAGCTTTACTGTAATCTTTAAGGCTGCCCTTAAGATTTTTAAAATCTTTTTGGATCAGAGTTTTATTTTTGAAATCTATCTCATTAAAAAAACAGGAAATGTTTCCGGTGTGGCAGGCATTGCCTTTTTGTTCTACTTTTATAAGCAGAGTATCTCCATCGCAATCGTATTTTATTTCTTTAATTGTTTGTGTATTTCCGGAAGTTTCACCCTTGTTCCATAGCTGTTTTCTGCTCCTGCTCCAGAACCACGTAGCACCTGTTTCAACGCTCTTTTTTAAAGATTCTTTGCTCATATAAGCAAGCATCAGAACCTCATTTGTTTTGTAATCCTGAATAATTGCCGGTATAAGTTCTAAGCTTTTAATACTTTTTTTCTTATTGTCCTGCATATGTAAATCCCTGCCATTAACTTTTTAATAAAATATTTAATAATTGCTATTATATTATATCCTAATGTTAATACCCTGCGATTTTAAATATTTTTTAGCTTCCTTTACCGTATATTCACCATAATGAAAAATCGAAGCTACCAGTGCAGCATCTGCATTAGCCTGGATAAAAACATCTCTTAAGTGTTCGAGGCTGCCAGCTCCTCCGGAAGCTATTACGGGAATATTAACTGAAGAGACTACTGCTCTTGTAAGCTCAATATCATAACCATTTTTAGTGCCGTCTTTATCCATGCTGGTCAGCAGGATCTCTCCTGCGCCCAGTTTTTGAACCTTTATTGCCCACCTTACTGCATCAAGACCCGTCGGTGTCCTGCCTCCATGTATGAAAACTTCCCATTGTCTGGAGCCCGTTTTTTTTGCATCTATTGCTACAACTATGCATTGGCTGCCGAATACTTTTGAAGATTCTGCAATCAGTTCAGGATTTTTTACTGCAGAAGTATTTATGGAAATTTTATCTGCACCTTTTCTTAAAATCTCTCTAATATCTTCAATACTATCAATGCCGCCCCCGATCGTATAGGGTATAAATACTTTTTCTGCAGTCCTGCTTGCAAGCTCAACAACTGTCTTTCTTCTCTCATGAGAAGCTGTTATGTCGAGAAATACTATCTCGTCTGCACCTTCCCTATCATAGAATGCAGCTAGCTCTACAGGATCTCCTGCATCTTTTAAATTAATAAAACTTACTCCCTTTACAACCCTGCCTTTATTTACATCAAGGCAAGGTATTATTCTTTTTGAAATCATTTGCTTTACTTTTTTTAAAAATTTTTTATGTGCCTGTTCTTATGGCTTCATCCAGTTTTATAATGCCCTCATAAAGAGCTTTTCCGATTATTACCCCTGAAATTCCTTCTTTTTCAAAATTTTTT
>JAMCVO010000073.1:799-5771 GCA_023475715.1 Actinomycetota bacterium | reverse complement strand
TGCCTTAGAATTAACCTCTGTAATTATTCCAATAATATTAGCAACAGATCTTGGGCCGACATATGATATCGGAGATATCAGAACTATCAGGTTTTCTAAGTTTACAAATACCTTAATTGATTTTGTGGATAAGTGGATTGATTTACCCTCTTGGATAATTATTTTAGCAGTATTAATCGGTTCATTAGTTGAAGTTATCTATAAAGCTGAATTGGTAGATGTGTTTAAAATAATTATAATTTCCATTGTTTCGTTATTAGTAATAGTTATCGTCATAACTTATATCTGTATAATTATTGAAAAATATTGTCCTCCGATTAAGAGGCATATTATTAAAAAAAGTTTAGAAGTTGGATTAGAAAAGAATAAAGCAGTTTTATAAAAAGTGAGTTAGCAGGTATCATTTTTTGAATTTTCCGCATATTGTTCTGTTACTGATCATGTCTGAAAAAAGAATCAGATTCTGGTTTGTTACATCATAGATTTTAACAATATCCATTAATTCACCGCAACCGGTACAAATATCCGGTAATATATTCTTTACATCCTTAAAAAAATGGGCGTTAAATTTTATTGTATTATCATCTTCTGAAATTGAAGCATAAAAGATACCTGTTTCCACGAGGTCATTGAAAAAGTGGGTGCCAAATGACAATTCAGGCATATAACCTGCATCCTTATAAGAAACCTCACATATGATCTTGATGTTGCTTATTTCGGCAAAAAATACCGGTAATCCTAATTCCGGAGATGCAGTACCTATACGGCCTGGTACCAGAAGCATAATTGCTTTCTCTTTGTCTTTAAAATATTGGTTTATTCTGCCTATTACTCTTGCAATATTATACTTTTTCTTATAGGGAAATTGATAATAACCTTCAGGGTCAACCTGTATGACAATATCAATGTGCTGGCCAATCGCACCGCCCATTGTACCACCCGATAATTCAAAGAAAATTTCTTCATTTTTAATATCAGGAATTGTAACTTTTGCGCTTATCCCGCCGACTTGCAGAGGTCTGCATTGTAATAGATTAATCAGAAAGTCTCCTTGTTCAGTAAAATTACAGGTGAACTCAATATCTACGGGGTAATTATACTCTTTTTGAATCCCAGACATTAATTGCTTTAATGTATCAGTGAATCCTTCCATTTCAATAAGGCCATCGCATGTTGAAAATAAAATTTCTTCTGATTCTCCTTGTTCCCTTAATAGTTTTTCTATCTCATAATCATGCTCAAGCATTATTTGTTTATACCAGCCAGGCAGTTTTAAAGACAATTCCGATAGATTGACAGTTGAGAAAATATTTTTTTCAAGATCAAGTACATCTACATTATGTTGTGAAAACTGGTTTTTATTTGTACTGCCTGTCAGGGGAGTTAACTGAGGTTTATCAAGACTGGCTACTCTCGGATAATCACCTTCGGTTCTCTCTACAGCTCTTGTGCCCAGACCCATTACCAGCCTTATCATTCCTTCATTTGGTTCAATGTCTTTATGCCAGCGGTAAGAATTATATGAGTAGCCAACCCCTGCAGCACATGGCATAAAAATATTGTCAAATCTCAAACCTGAGACTCTTTGGACAAGGACAGCCATCTGCTCGTCGCTTTTACTCAAACCCCGCTTCAGACGATATTCAAGTGCTGATTCATCCATTGTGCTGGCATAAACCAGCTTGACGGCTTTTTCAAATTCATTTAATCTTTCATCAAGACTGCCATTATTGACACAGAATACCGACTCGTATTTTCCTGCAAAAGCATTCTCAAAGCTGTCTTCCAAAAGGCTGCTGGAACGGACAATAATAGGACTTTGTCCATAATACTCTAACAACCGCCTGAACTGCTCTTTTGTTGTATCCGGGAAAATTCCGTTTAATATTTTTTGCTTAAGCATTTTTGCTGCTGAGAAATATTCTTCGTCACTCTTTTGGGCAAGCCTTAACTTCCAGCAATCATTTTGTACAATATATGTATAATACACATCAGACCCGATATAAAATGAATCATGAGGTTCAAGCCTCGTATAAATCTGGGGCATAAAATTTTCAACAATTCTTCTTGACAGCAGCATTCCGGTAGCCTTGCCTCCGATTTTTCCTGATCCTATCATCTTTTCTTTGATAGCAATTAAATCTTTGATTTTAAAGTTAGCACATATCAGATTAGACAATTTCTTTTCTCTGCCGATAAGCCTTTCGATCATATCATTAAGTGTATCCTGACCGGTGTCATCCAAATTCATTTTGGCATAGAGAAAGAACCTGTCCCAATTGTCTAAATTCTGATCTTCGGTAACACTGGCCTTTTTTTCCATAAGTGCATAAAATTTACTGACGCTTAATCCGCCTGTTAATGCAGTAAAACTGTCCGAATTATTTTTTTCGAATCTGTGAGGAAGGAACATGGTGTTTGAATATCTTTTCCAAACCTTCAGAGGATGAATATAAATTTCACCATCTTCTGAATAAACATCCACTAAAATCTGGGTAGTTTCTCTTATTCTTGCAATTGTATCAAAAGAATGTCTGCCTCTGATAATCCCAAAATACGCCACCGTGTTAAGCTCAAACAGAAACGGGCATGTTACTACAAAGAAGTTACCCATCATTAAATCGGCTGACCATGCAACCTGCAGCTCTGAAAGACTGTCGAATATATAAAACGCTTCCTGTCCTTCATGTTCAATTACCTCATGAACTGCTACTGTAAAGCTTTCAAAACCAGAATTAACATCCAGATCAATTATCTTCAGGCCTTCCTGAGGCATCAATAATGGTTTATGGTGAGCAAACCGCATGTATATTAACTTTCGTTTTTCCTTTATAGCTTGTTTTACGAACGGAACGACAAAAAATTCATACTCCTCCATGTCCGAAACTTGCCATACTACATTGTCACCGAGCCGGATAAAATCCAGAGCTTTATCTATTCCGTCAATTCCGGAGCTTATTTTATCAAATGCTGCCATTATCAGGCCTCTTATATAATAAGGTTATTGTTTTTATTAATAATATTTATTAGAAGCTATTATAGCAAGTTTTTAGCGGCCATAGCGATCACTCTTTTTTATACATAAATATTATTTAGGTATGATACTTTTACTGCGGCATAAAACCATATACCAATTTTTATTATTTTTAATACCTATTATAAATTCTTAATATATTCTGAAAACAGCTCTATTTTTTTTAGATCCGGCTGATCAAAAAGAAAAGCCTTAACATCATGTGAGATTTGAGCGATGTTTAATTTTGAAGTTTTTGAAATTAATAATTTTTTAATGCTTTCAATATCTCCTTTTCCTATTTTACTGATAAGATAATCCTTATTTGGCTTAGTCATACCCAGCAGGAAAATTATATCGTAAAGATCTCGCCCTAATATCCTATTTCTATTTAAAACAGAAAAAATTTTTTGAGACAGTAAAATATCTTTTGGAACGACATTAACCATAGTAAATACATCAAATTTATTTATAATCTTATTATCTGCTTTATAATCAAAACCCTGGCTTTCCGCGTCTATCCCGATTATTATTTTTTGTTCAGAATGCGAAGTGAGGTCATAATCATAGAGAAGGTTTTTTATTTTTAATTGTGTAATATAAGCACCTCTTTTTTTGACAGATAGCTCTGTCTCATATCCTTCAAGTGAAATTTTCTTTTGAATAATATCTGACAATGTTTCAAAATCTTTAAGATCCAGACCAAGATTATCAAAGTCCAAATCTTCCGAAAATCTCTTGTTTCCGTATATTATCCTGAGTGCTGTACCACCCATAAACACAAGCCTTGAACCAAAAACCGAATCAAAAATAATATCCAATATCTTGTACTGCAGGTACTCTCTCAGGATATTTTTTTTAAAAGATCTCAGGTTTTCAGGATAAAATGACTCAATTTGTTCAAGTTCAAGCATAATTTACGTACTCCCATAATAGATTTGCTCTTTTTTTAAGTTTTCTATTGTTAATGATATTTAAGTATTCTTTAAATTTTTTCTCATTTAAAGTCAGCTTTAACTCTTCGGTATTGATTCTGAGTTGTTCTATTGCGCTTTCACTATCAAGGTTTTTCCGGTAATAAAGAAAATCAATTATCGCTTTTTCAGGGTTTGCGATTTTAAAATATTTATCTTTGTTTTTTACAAGGTTATACCCGAAAAATCCGGTTTCTTTTATATTTCTATAACTAAACGACCCTATATCTGTATTGAAGCTGCAAGTTTTTCTGGTTGAAACGGAAGTGATAAGATAAACAGTTTCAGGGATAAGATTATAATACGAAAGTGCCATTTCAGATGAGATATAAGATGGTGAATAGATTTTGTTTGCAATTTCAAATAATGTGCCGTCATCTAACTTTAAATCCGAAAATATATAAAAATTTTTTATAATTTTTTTTATATAACCTTTATATTGCCACTCATTAAGCCTAGAGCGTCCAAAATTAGGGTCTAATTTTTTTATATCATTTAAGGTAAACAGAGTGAAATCTTTTAAATTTTCCTTTAAGCTGATATATCTCATTTTGTTTCTTAAAAATACTAATTTTAGTATTAATAAGAAATAAATCATATACTACATCCGGACAAATTTCAAGTATTAATATTATTTAAACGCTAATATTTGTTACCTTTAAAATATTTGAATTGCCAGAGCAGGTTGGCCCAACAGCTAGAAGGTTTTTTGCAGGTTATTCTTTTGAAACCAATACTTCAATACCCTTACTGTAAAGGTTTTTAATTATTGCTTTATCTGTCTTGCTGTCTATTATAAGTTTTTTGATGTTATCCCATTGTGCCCAATTTAATATGCCTTTTTTGTTAAACTTACTTGAATCTGCCATCAATATTGCTTCATCGGAAATGGTTAAGAATATTTTTTTCATCCTTATTATTTCGGGGAAATAGGCGTCCATAACTCCTTTTTCTTCAGATATCCCGGCTGCCGAAAAAAAGAAAA
>JAMCVO010000073.1:0-789 GCA_023475715.1 Actinomycetota bacterium | reverse complement strand
AAGTTCCTACAAACCCGCCTACTTCACTATCAAGCACACCGCCGGTATTGATAATTCTTACCAGATTATTTTCCAAAAATTCTTGTGGAATTAAGACAGAATTCGTAATAATAGTTATCGGTATGTTTCTGTTTTTAAGTTCTTTAGCCAGATAATAAGAGGTTGATGATTCATCAAGTATGATGTTATCGCCTGTATTGACTAATTTTGCAGCTTCTTTTGCAATACTTATTTTTTCAATTTTATTCTGTTCAATTCTTTGCCCGAGTTTTGTGATTATTATGTTTTTATAATTTTCTTCTATATTATCAATAACTTTAATATCGTTATAATTTTTCTTGATCTTATTCTTTTTTAAAAGAGTTCTGATATCTCTATATATGGTCGGTATTGAAGTGTTTAATATTTTAGCTAATTCCTTTATATCATTACTCTGATCTTTAATCAGTTCCAATATTTTATTTCTTCTCTCGTCAGGATTCATAGTTTTAATTTGTTAGATGATAAATTTATAACCTATTTTAAATAAATAATGATAATAAGTCAATATAATCAAGAAATAAATGATAATATTATTATTAATTATCACTTATATATTGACAATGCTTAATAATTTCTTATAATTAGGGTAATTCTTAATTAAATTTTCTTTATCTCTAATAAAATTTATTTTTAAAAATGGAGAAAATATATGAATCACAAAGAGAGAATGGCAGCAAGTATTTTTAAAAAAGAAATCCCTGATAAAGTTCCTCATGGTGATTGCATGATTTGGCCGCAGATACACGA
>JAMCVO010000370.1 GCA_023475715.1 Actinomycetota bacterium | reverse complement strand
AAAATGGAATCCAAAGACGGCATTGTCCACCTTGAATTTATTATTCCTACCAGAGGTTTATTTGGCTACCGCAGAGAGTTTATGACAGATACCCGTGGTCTTGGCATCATGAATACAATATTTTATCAATACATGCCGGAAAAAGGGGAATGGAAGGAACGGGAGAGAGGTTCTCTTGTTGCTACCGAAACCGGTATAACAAGACTTTACGGCTTGACCAATGTTCAGGATAGGGGCGAATTGTTTTATGGCCCATCTGCCAATGTTTATAAAAGCCAGGTTGTAGGTCAAAATTCCCGCAGCTCTGATATATGGGTTAATGTATGCAAGGAAAAGGCTTTGTCAAACATGCGCTCCAAAGGTGATGGCAGTGCAGAACATTTTAATGTTCCAAGAATAATGGGACTTGATGATGCTTTAGAATTAATAAACTAAGCTTAAGGAAGTCAAGTCATAAAATCAGAATGAATTCCGGGAAGTTAAATGTTTGAAAAATAAAAACCCCAAGTTATCTTTCACCATAGCCTTAGTCTTATGACCTTAGGTTACTTAACATCTTGGGGTCTACTCCTAGAACTTTTCTTGGGACCGCTTCGAAATCAACAAACTTTACATTCTTTCGATTGTAACTCCTGCTGATTCTAGCTGTTGCCTTCTGTTCTAAGCATCAATTAAATAATAACACATCATCGGTGATTGTCAATATACTTTCAGATACTTTTTTAGATGACGCGACAGGTATATAATAGTGTATAGAAAGATTCTATCTAGAAAATGTTCTTCAAATAATAACTTGTTAAGTAATTCAGTAAGCGAATCTTTATAGGCAAGTTTTTTCATCAATTCTTCTAATACTTTTCTCTCAAATATATTTCTTGAAATGCTTAAAATTACCTTTGTATTATTGTAATTAATGATTAAAGCATTAGTTCATGTCTTTTTATTTTATAACTTTATAGACTATGTTAAGATATTTAATTTGATTGAAAGAAATTAATTATGATGTAGGATGGTCGAATATGATTTATAATTAGTTGTTAACATATTTAATGTTAGTATCGGATAACAGGAAGGGATAATTTTATGTCCTCTGTAATAATAGATGTCAGTAATCTTAAAAAGAGATACGGGAATGTTGAAGCAGTAAAAGGTATCGATTTTTACGTGAATGAAGGAGAATTGTTTGCCTTCCTGGGCCCGAATGGTGCAGGAAAAACTACCACTATTGATATTATCTGTACGCTTCTTAAACCAGATAAAGGTAATGTGAGGGTAAACAGTTATGTGCTTGGCGAACAGGATGATAAGATTCGGAAAAGCATCGGTATTGTATTCCAGGACAGTATTCTGGATGCTCTGCTAACGGTTAAGGAGAATCTTTATACGAGAGGCAGTTTTTATGGTTTATCAAGCAAAGAGTTGGCACATGCTGTTGATAAGGCATCAAGTGCAGCAGGTGTGGAGAGTTTTATGAACCGGCCTTATGGCAAGCTTTCCGGCGGTCAGCGTCGCAGATCTAAAGTCCTGCCATAACCCAGCTGTCTATATTGCAAGAGCACTTGTGAATACCCCAAAGATACTCTTTATGGATGAACCTACGACCGGTCTTGACCCTCAAACCAGGAAGAGTGTCTGGGATACAATAAGGAATCTGCAAAAAGGAACCGGAATGACAGTATTTCTTACAACTCATTATATGGAGGAAGCTGCCAATGCTGATTATGTAGCAATCATTGATAACGGACTTATTTCCGCTAAGGGTACTCCTGCCGAGCTTCGTGCAAAATATACTACTGATATATTGCGCCTGCTTCCAAAAGATAGTGAGAAACTTGCCTTATTTTTAACAGATCAGGATATCAAATATACTTTATCCGGAGGTTTTTTTATCATTCCTGTTTCAAACACTATTGATGCACTGCCGATAGTAAATAACGCAAAAAATATGATATCCGGTTTTGAAGTGTTAAATGGAAGCATGGATGATGCCTTTGTCAATATTACCGGCAATGTCATGAGAGAGGATGAAAATTAAATGACTGTGATGATTAATCTTATCAAGCGCAACCTCAAACTGTTTTTCCGTGACAGGACATCAGTATTTTTTTCGCTTCTTGCTGTTTTTATAATTATCGGGCTTTATGTATTGTTTCTTGGGAACATGATGGTCAGCAATTTCAAAAATCTTTTGGGTGAAAGTGCACGTTTCAATATAGACAGCTGGGTTATGGCAGGACTTTTATCCGTAACTTCAATAACTACAACCATGGGTGCATTCGGTACCATGGTTGATGACACAACAAAAAAAATATCGAAAGATTTTTCATCCGCGCCGCTTAAACGATCGCAGCTCGCAGGAGGATATGTTATAAGTTCCTTCATTATAGGGATAATAATGAGTATTGCTGCATTGGTTATTGCTGAAATTTACATAGTTGCCGGTGGAGGAAAACTTCTTGAATTCCTGCCACTCTTAAAATTGCTGGGAGTAATGCTGCTGTCTGTTTTTGCCAGTTCTTCGATGGTTTTTTTCATTGTGTCATTTTTTAAAAGTATAAATGCTTTTGCTACTGCAAGTACGATAATAGGGACGCTTATTGGTTTTTTAACTGGCATATATATTCCGATCGGGGTTCTTCCATCTGCTGTTCAAACTGTAATAAAAATTTTTCCAGTAAGTTACTCAGGTGCATTGTTCCGGCAGATAATGATGAATACTCCAATGTCCATTGCTTTTAAAAATGCACCCGTGCAGGTTGTCGATAACTTTAAACAAACCATGGGAGTTGTTTATTACTTAAATGGTAAAGAAATTTCTCCACTTGTGAGCATTCTTATATTGGTCGCAACAGGGATTTTATTTTATTTGCTGGCAGTAATTAAAATTTCTATTAAGAAAAAATAACAGCATTATCAAATTATTGAAATTTATTAATATGAACAATGTCTTCAAGCTTTCTTTTCGGGACATGAAGTCTGCCTTCGGAATCCTTGTAATATTTTATTGAGCCATCTTTTTTAATATCTTCATATACAGGATTCTCAAGCGGATAACCAAATGCAAGTACACAATCTATAGAGTAGTCTTTCGGGATCTGCAGTATTTCGGATAAATCATTTTTATTAACTGAAGCAATCCAGCAGCATCCTATACCTTCTGCAAGTGCGGTAATTATTATATTTTCGGTACTTGCTCCTATGTCATATTTGAAAAGAGCAGGGTTAGCAATCTTATCATTAACGATAATTATGATATATGCCATAGGTTTTTCACCTTTTTGCGGATTTCCTTCAGGTTTTATATATCTTGCCCAGCTTAGGGTGCTAAAAATTTTTTCTCTCAGCGCATTGTCTACAGCTATGAAATATTCCAGTGGCTGCAAATTACCTGCGGAAGGTGCGAGCCTGCCAGCATTCACTATTTTTTTTAAAATTTCAACAGGGATATCAGTTTGCTTAAACTTTCTGATAGTTCTTCTTGAAATTATCTCATTATAAATATCCATTTGACTCCTTATCTTTAAAAATAATACACCTACATCTGTTTCAACAGACCTGTCGGGAAATCGGATGATCTTATAGCTTTTAAACTTTATTCTAAATCTTTAGTTTCCAGGCTTATTTTCCACATCTGCTGGGCTTTTCTCCAGTGAAACGCGAACAAGGGGATTGCTATAATAACCAGGAGTACTCCTCTGAGAAGATTCTTAAATGCCATATCTTTTTCGTTTTGAAGAGAAGCATTAATCTCATCTGCTGCTAATTTATCTATCTGCTCGGCAGTAAGAGTTGGATACTGTTCCTTCGAATACATGGATAATGCGCTGGATTTTGTCATATATGTAGTGGGTCTGACATAATTGATAGTACCATCATAAGCCATAACCAGACCAACTATAAAAATAATTATTGCTGCAAGACAGACAATATAGAAATAAATTTCTCTGAAATAAACTCTTCTTGTCATTAAAACCCCTCCCACTATTTTAATATAATTATAATCCGGTTAATCTATTTTAATTATTTTTATCCATAAAACACAAGCCCGGATTATAAGAATCTTAATAAATGCGAAAACAAAAATCCTTGGTAAAATTATATCTCTGACAATAACAATATAAAAAACAAATTTTTAAATAATATGGGTTATTTTACATTTAAATCTATAATAAGGATTGTGCTGGAAAAAGATCAAATAAGATTGGTATTTTATGATGAGGCTTCGGATATCAAATAATTTATAAAGACACCT
This sequence comes from Actinomycetota bacterium, assembly GCA_023475715.1. Next base: position 1,529 of record JAMCVO010000370.1, on the reverse strand, counting down.
TTATCTTATTCCACTCATCTTTTAATGTTACAGTCCTGTTAAACACCATTCTTTCATTATTGGTATCAAGGTCAACACAAAAATATCCCAATCTTTCAAACTGATACATACTGCCAGGTTTAGCCATGCTAAGAGATGGCTCGAGTTTGCAATTTTTAACTACCTGTAATGAATCCGGGTTTAAATTATCTTTAAAATTGCCATCTTCTTCTGTTTTAAGAGGATTTTCCTTCAAAAAAAGATTATCATATAATCTGACTTCTGCTGAAATACAATGTCTGGCGGAAACCCAATGAAGAGTTGCTTTTACCTTTCTTCCATCGGGCGCGTCCCCCCCCCTTGTTAAAGGGTCATAAGTACAATGAATTTCTGAAATTTCCCCATTGCTGTTCCTGATTACATCGACGCATTTTACAAAATAAGCATACCTTAACCTGACTTCACGACCCGGAGACAGCCTGTAAAATTTTGAAGGAGGGTTTTCCATAAAGTCATCTTTTTCTATGTAAAGGATTTTTGAAAATGGTATTTTCCGTGTTCCGGCACAAGGGTCTTCCGGATTATTTATCGCAGTAAGTTCTTCTTCCTGACTGTCGGGATAATTATCTATTACAACCTTTAAAGGATTCAGGACTCCCATGACACGTATTGCTTTTTTATTCAGATTTTCTCTTATTATATGTTCGAGAAAGGCCATATCAACCGTACTGTCTGCTTTTGCCACTCCTATCTGTGAACAAAAGTTACGTATTGCCTCCGGACTGTAACCCCTTCGTCTCATGCCTGAAATCGTAGGCATCCTAGGGTCGTCCCAGCTGCTTACATATCTTCTTTCTCAACAAGTTCAAGGAGCATTCTTTTACTCATTACAGTATATGTAAGGTTAAGTCTGGCAAATTCTATCTGTCTGGGATGATGTATGCCAAGCTGTTCTATGAACCAGTCATATAGAGGACGGTGATCTTCAAACTCCAGGGTGCATATCGAATATGTAATATTTTCAATTGAGTCTGACTGTCCATGAGTCCAGTCATAAGTCGGATAAATACACCATTTATCTCCTGTACGGTGATGGTTTTTATGCAGGATGCGATACATAACCGGGTCCCTCATATTAATATTGGGCGAGGACATATTTATTTTCGCCCTGAGTACTTTTGAGCCGTCGGGATATTTGCCATCCCGCATTTCTTTAAATAAGCGAAGGTTTTCTTCTGTAGATCGGTTTCGGTATGGACTTTCCTTGCCTGGCTGTGTTAAGGTCCCTCTATATCGGCGTATTTCTTCAGCACTCAAATCACAGACATATGCCTTACCCTTTTTTATAAGTAAAACAGCAAAATCATAAAGTTTCTCAAAGTAGTCTGAAGCATAATATTCCTGCGGTCCCCAGTCAAATCCCAGCCATCTTATGTCTGTTTTTATGGATTCCACATATTCGGATTCTTCCTTTGTCGGGTTAGTATCGTCAAACCTTAAATTGCATTTGCCGTTAAACTCCTCAGCCAGTCCGAAATTAAGGCATATGG
>JAMCVO010000391.1 GCA_023475715.1 Actinomycetota bacterium | reverse complement strand
GGCTTTTACTCGCAGGGGAAAAGCCTGCGTGTTTTTGAAATACCCATCATGGCTCTTAAAATTCTTCTTTATTGCTATCACGAAATTTTAGATGCTTCCTTATAAAAATATTATTAAGAATTAAATAAAAATCAAGGGGTTCAGAATAATCCCTTACTCTGAACCCCTTTTTTCTTTCTAATTTACTGTTATTTCAAAATTTTAAACATTAAAAACAGTCTCATTTAGCTTAGCTTGTTTCCGCAATTAGGACAAAATGCAGCACCCTCTTCAACTTGTTTTCCGCAGGAAGGACAAAATTTAGCCTTTGTCTTTGAACTTCCTTCAGGTATCTGCTGTGGTGGAGGCGGCGTATATGCTGCAGCAGTTGGAGCAACAACCTGCGGCCTGTTTTTCCTTTTTAAAAGAACAACAACCAGAATTACTATCAGCGCAATTACTACCAGCGGAATAACTATTAGCAGAATCAGTACTGTTGTGGTTATTGCAGCTTCTGCTTTCTTGGGTAAGGTTGTTGGTGTCGTAGATTGGCTTGTTGTTTCAGCAGCAACTGTGGTTGCTGTAGTTTCCGGTGCGACCGTTTCTGAAGTCAGCGGAACATCACTGCCCATATTTGCCTGAGCTTTAGCAATATATTCTCCTGCAAGAAGGTGTCCGGCACTCAAGTTCTGGACAGCTTTAAAATGTATAATAGCTTCACTGAAATGATTTTGTTTAAACATTGCAAGACCGATTCGCCATTCATTATCCACTTGCCCCAATTTGTTTTCAACTCCCAGCAGCAGTTTTACATCATTAGCCGGCCTCAGGTAGTTGTTGGTATCGTCCGTACCCATTGTTAATATTCCAATAACTGTACCTTCTTTTCCCAAAACAGGCCCACCGCTGTTTCCGGGTCTTGCGTCCCCTTGAACCTGGAGTACTTCAGTACCATGATACATTACTTTTCCACTGATTGAACCCTGCGTAACTGTTGGATTTAATGGGTTATCCTGGCCGATATCAGAAGTCCACGGATAACCAATTATTGTTACCTGATCTCCTACGCCGACCATCGATGAATCTCCAATTAATACGGAAGATAAAGCTCTTCCGGTAACAGGAGCTATCCTTATTACCGCTATATCCCTTTGATTGCGATCACTCAGGCTTACAACTTCTGCCCGGGTATATGTATTTCCGGGATTGTCAGGAACATTTGCAGTTACAGTATTGAACTGAACCCATACTTCCCTGTCAGGTTCGGTTTTATTCTGGCCTTCTACCTTGAAAGTATCATAAATTGCATTCCAATCAGCATCCGTTAAATTGGGGTAATCATCCGGATAAACATTGGCTATATATGCATCAAGAATAGCCCATTTCATATTTACATAATCAGCCACAATACCATCGACCATATGGCCTGCAGTAACTATTGTGCCCGTATCAGGATTAACTACAAATCCTGTACCACCGAATGGTCCGTAATAATACTGTTCACTCCATGCTGCAAGTCCGGGATCGTATACATATGCAAAATAGACGGTAGTTATATAAGCAACCGCTGGTTGGACAAGCAGCCATGAGTCACCTGGTGAAAATTGGTAGTCCGTACCAGTACTTTTTTGATCTGTTGAGCTTTCCTGGGCAAAAACCAGCGAAGCAAAGCTAAGAATGAACACCATTATAAAGACTACTATCAAAGTCTTTAATAAATTCTTCTTCATTTAATCTCCCTCCCTTTAATATTTAAAAATTTAATATTTGAATTTAGTTTTTTTATTTTTGCCTTTTTTAAATATATTACAAATTATATTTTATATATCGCCATAGTCAATATAAAAGTTTAATTTAATTATTTAAGACTTCATTGTAATAATTTATATATTGCGGAACTATGATTGAGCTGTCAAAAAGCATGGCTCTTTTTCTTGCTTCCTGACCCATTTTTTCAGCCAGTTCTTCACTGCAAAGTATTTCTGTTGCCCTATTTGCGAGTGATTTTACATCATTTGGATCACAAAGATAACCGCATTGGCCGTCTATGACAACTTCAGGAAGTCCCCCTGTATTTGTTCCAATTACAGGCACCGAGCAGCTTAAAGCCTCCAAAGCCGAAAGTCCAAAGCTTTCACTTTTTGAAGGCAGCATATAAAGATCGCTGACACTTAGAACAGGAATTACATTATCATATCTTCCAAGAAAAAATACCTTGTCACCAAGTTTCAACTTTTCAACCATAATCTTGCACCTTGCGGTTTCAGGACCTTCCCCAACCAGCAGCAGTTTACTTTGGACTTCCCTGCTTATCCTGCAAAAAGCCTTTATGATGTTCTGTATTCTTTTAACAGGTCTGAAGTTGGAAATATGTGATATCACTTTATCTCCTTTTTTAATTAGCTTTAAGAAATCCATATTTTCCCTGTCCAGATTATCCCTCCTGTACCTCTCAGTATTAACAAAATTATAAATTACTCTCATGTCTTTTTTTATTTTAAAAATTTCTTCAGTTGATTTTTTTAGATAGTTTGAAACACATGTAATGCCATTGCTGCTTTCAATGCTGAACTTGGTTATCTTATAGAAAGAACTATGACTTCCAACCAGTGTTATGTCTGTCCCATGAAGTGTTGTCACAAACTTAATCTTATCTTCTCCTACCATTTTTTGTGCAAGATATGCCGATGTAGCATGAGGCATAGCATAGTGCACGTGAAGAATATCGAGTTTTTCTGCTTCAATTACTTCGGACATTTTGACGCTTAATGATAAGCTGTAGGGAGGATATTTAAAAAGCGGATATTCGAGCATTTCAACTTCATGAAAATAAATATTTTTAAAAAAATTATTTATCCTGAAAGGAAGCCCGTAACTTATAAAATGGACTTTATGGCCTTTTTTTGCAAGCTCTATTCCCAGCTCAGCCGCTACAGCTCCGCTGCCGCCATAAGTTGGATAACAAGTTATTCCTATTCTCATATTATAAAAATCTTAAAAAATAATATAATCAAAAAATTTTACGGGGTCATCAATCTTTATATGGGATTCTATAAAAAATGGTTCTCCATATTCAGTATTAATTTTCAGTCCGTAAATTTTATTTCTGCTCGTTATGAAGTCATAAAAATATCCTGAATTTATATATGTTGAACGGCTGCCTACTCCTCTTGCAAACTGAGATTTATAAGCAGCAAAAACTTCCATTTTTTGTATGTAAAAATCTGAAATATCTACTATGAAATTGGGCTTAAACTGGTAATTCAGCATATATGAAATCACAATTTTTGGCTTGTGAAACTCAATGTCTGTCTTAAAATTTTTTAGTCCTGATATAAAGATTGCATCTTTCAAAAGTTTGTTTGAGTTTTCATGATCAGGATGTCGGTCTTTTTCATAAGGTATTAGAGCAAGCGAAGGTTTATATTTTCTGATTACTTCTATTATTTTCAACCTGTTTTCAGAATTATTGGCAACTGCAGCATCACCAATATTTAAATTCTCCCTGATATCAAGTTTTAAAATTTTTGAAGCATCCAAGGTCTCTTTTTTTCTGGTATCAGAGTCTCCATTGGAAGACAGCTCTCCTTCCGTTAAATCTATTATTCCTGTCTTATAACCCACGCTCTTTAACTTTAATAAGAGGCCGCCGCACCCCATATCAGCATCATCGGGATGTGGACTGAATGCCAGAACGTCCACAAACATTTAACTTCCATCCTTTTCTTTTTCTATTTTTATAAACTTATGTGAAAAGTCCATAGGGACTATTTCATTATAAAGGTTGTCTAAAAAAACAAAATCATACTTATTGATATAATTAAAAATGTTTACCACTCTTTCCTGCAACTTAGAATCCGGAAATAAATTCAAATATATCCTGTCCACGGCATCTGAAATGAATGAATTTCTTTTTTTAATATCCGAATATATTTTTTTATACAGTATTCCAAGTTCTTTTCTAATATTTTTTTCAGCCCTGTCAAATGAGCTGTCAGTATTGATATTTTTAATTGTTATTGTTTTTTTAAGACTTTCAAGCTTAAGTATTATATCATTTTGGGAATTTATCAACAGTTCATCTATTTCTTTAGCTTTATCAGCCAGTAAAATTCTCTTTTTTAAAGCCTCTTTTCCAAATTCAAAATCTTCTTCTTTTATTCCAATTTTTTCCATTACCGAAGATATCTTATTTTCAATGATTGTAGCAGAAAATCTTGGATAAATAACCGGCATTCCAATCTCAGCCATATTGTATATTTCCTTCAACTGGGCAAAATAACTAATCTCCCCGGGTCCGCAAACTGTACAGACAACAGGCAGTATCCAGTCCTGGAATAAAGGCCTCAGCACGACATTTAAATTTAAGCTGAGTATTTCATTGTCAATTATATCAATTAACTTATTCTTATCGGTTTCCATTATCTTTACTCTGCTGCCGGATGTGCTTTGAAAAAAATTAAGGCTGTTAATATTTAAAGATCCGTTTAACTGGGAATGATATCCTCTGCGGACAAGCAGCTCGCCATTTTCTTTTATAATCTTATTGATTTTAACATGATTGGTAACATCGAATTTCAATATTTTTGCAGATAATTTTTTAAACTCCGGAACACCCGGATCTATAACAACCAGACCGTAGCCGGAGAAGATCCTGGAAATTATCACAGAAAAAAATGATGAAATACTGAGTCCATCTTTTTGATTAAAATTAGAAAGAGCCACATCAAGACAATCTTGAAGCAAATTAAAAATTTCAGGTTTAAATTCTGTATCGGATAAAAGGCTGAGAAATTCATTTATTTGATTCTTAACAGTAAGCCGTGGAACATAAATATCATAAAACCGGATTTGCCTGCTGTTGGAATCCGGTTTATTTGACAAATCAATTAAGTTTATGTCGATCTTTTTTAATTCCTGTCCTAAAAAGTATAAATTATTTATATTATCAAAATTACTGTCATCGGACGCATTCCAGAAGCACGGCACCACTCCAATATTCAATTTTTCCCGGAGGAAGGAACTTAGTTTAAGAATTGTTAAAATTTTATACATGATAGAAGCAGGACCGCCAAGAAAACCTGGCTGCTGGCCGCCTATTACCACTACCGAGTCTTTTTCCTTTAAACTTTCAATATTTTCCAGTGTCCTGCTGCTGCAATTTAATCTTTCATTATATTTTTTCAGTATGGCCGCTATTTCATTTTTGAATTTGCTATCGTAGCAGTTTTTTATATGGCTTGCGTTTTCTCTATAACTTTCCAATTTTCTGTAGTCAAATTGAAATCGATCCTGCAAGTTATCAAAATTTAAAACATAATCCTTGAACAAAGAATTATAATAAAATTTTTCCGAAGTCACTTCTTTTATTCTAATCATTGATCTCTGACTATAAATTTATTGTTAAAATGTTTTATATTCCGTTATAATATTGTATGATTGTTAAATTGTTTTATATTCCGTTATAATATTGCATATTACTAAAATAATACAATTAAAAAATGAAGTAAAAATTAAAAATCTTTTTTTATTTTTTATTGCAATATTTCTTTAATTTAGTTTACAATATCAATAATAGCAATTATATACTTAAAAAAAATTTTCTTTAATCAGATTTGCGGCAGCATGAATGCCATAAATAATAAATACAATATTCTTTTATAAAATAATATCTTAGAAAAACACAAGGAGGAAATTAATGGATGCTTACTGTGTAAAATGCAAGGCTAAAGTTGAAGTCAAGAATCCTAAAGACGTAAAAATGAAAAATGACCGACCGGCAATAAGTGGAACATGCTCCAAATG
>JAMCVO010000039.1 GCA_023475715.1 Actinomycetota bacterium | reverse complement strand
CTATATTTCAACAAAAAATACTAAAAAATATAATGTAAACTTAAAAGCTGTTCATAATAGCAGCTTATGCTTTATTTATAACTGCTTACCAAATACTTACATTTTATGTTTCAAGAAAATCTTTTAATGCCCCGCTTCTATTGGGATGTCGAAGCTTGCTCAGGGTCTTTGATTCAATCTGCCTTATTCTTTCCCTGGTTACACCAAACTCCCTGCCAACTTCTTCAAGTGTCCTTGGATGGCCATCCTGGAGACCGAATCGAAGCTGGATAACTTTTCTTTCACGCTCGTTAAGCGAATTAAGAACTTCGCTCAACTGCTCCTGAAGCATCGTAAACGACGCTGCATCTGAAGGAGCTTCGACCTCGGAATCTTCAATAAAATCGCCAAGATGGCTGTCTTCTTCTTCGCCAATCGGAGTTTCAAGTGAAACAGGTTCCTGGGAAATCTTCATAATTTCTCTTACTTTCTCAGACGTAATTTCCATATATTTTGCAATCTCATCCGGAGTGGGTTCCCTGCCGAGCTTCTGCAGGAGCTGTCTCTGAACTCTTATGAGCTTATTGATAGTTTCGACCATATGAACCGGAATCCTGATTGTTCTTGCCTGGTCCGCAATAGCACGAGTAATTGCCTGCCTTATCCACCATGTTGCATAAGTTGAAAATTTGTATCCCTTTTTATAATCAAACTTTTCAACGGCCCTTATTAAACCAAGATTGCCTTCCTGGATAAGGTCCAGAAATAACATTCCTCTGCCAACATATTTCTTGGCTATGCTTACTACAAGCCTTAAGTTTGCCTCAACCAGACGGCTTTTGGCAGTCATATCACCTTTTTCGATTCTTTTAGCCAGCTGAACTTCTTCAGCGGCAGTCAGTAGTCTTACCTTGCCGATTTCTTTCAAATACATCCTTACAGGATCATTGGTCGGAGACTTTACACTAAAATCGAGCTTCTTGTTCTTAAGTATCTCTTCATCCTTTTTTCTCTGGATTATATTGTCAATATCTTCATCTTCTTCGCTGACAATTTCGATACCCAGATTCTGTATAACATCATAAATATTCTCAATCTGCTCTTTGCTCAAATCTATGTCCGATAATGTTTCAGTAATTTCTTCGGTAGTAAGTATGCCTTCTTCTTTGCCCTTATTAATGAGATCTTTAACCTCTTCAAGCCTAAATTCGGACATTCTTTTCATATTATAATCACCTCAAATTCATAAAAATACATAAAATAAAAGTAAAACATAAAAAAAATTGCAGCACAAAACTGCTTAAAACAAAATAATCGGAAAGAGTATTTTACATCAATTAGATAAAATATCAATCTAATTTATCCAGCTATATTTTGCTATTTTCTAATTATTCAGGATATAATTTCTTTTTTCCTGCTCCAGCTCATTTAACTTATAGCTTAATTCTCTTATCTTGTTTTCCAGTCTTACCCCTTTGTCTTTAATTTCCTGGCCTGTTAAATCCTGTTTATTAAACTCTTTACTGTAATTTTCAAGTTTTGAGAGCTGTTTCTTGATTTCTTCTATCTGATCCGAAATATAAATCTTTTTCAAGTTATTGAAGACTTCAAGACTGGCAAGATCATTATCCGTATAATTTATTGAACTGAATAAAATAAGATTATAAAGTTTTTTCTCATCCTCTTTCTCAAGTTTATCTGACGAAATTTCTATAGGAAAGTTTAAATTTTGATCTTTTTTATTTTTAATTTTAATTTCTGCTCTTACAGCTTCATAAATCTTCCTGGTATCATCAAATTTGAAATATTCGGGACCTATATCAAGCAGATCTTCAAATTTACTGCCGATTCCATTAATGATAATTTTTAATGCTTCAATCTCTATATTCTTAAATGGTGAAATTGATTCAGTTTCTTTGTAGTCATCGTTTATTCCATTGCTTGCTGAATAAACTTTGCCCTTTTTGACATGGGATTTTTTAAGCATCTGCTCAACCAGAAGATTTTCCTTAAGATTAAGCTTTAAGGCTATTTTTTTTATGCATTCTTCCTGGACTATTTTAGATGAAAGGGTTGAAGTAAATTTCAGCAGTTCATCTGCTGCAGCAAGTTTTTCATTTAGATTGGAAATATTATATTTTTTTAAAATCATATCAATTGTGAAATCTATAATAGTGGCTGCTTTTTTAAGTTTCTCCTGAAATTTATCTCTACCATTTTTAATGACATAGTCTGCAGGGTCATAGCCTGGCTCAAGGACCGCAACTTTTATATTTATGTTGCTGTCGTGGAAAAGATCGAGCTTTTCATTATACTCCCGGAGCCTTTCAATGCCTTTAAGTGAAGCATTGACTCCGGCAGTATCGCTATCAAAAACAAGCACAATATTTTTAGTAAACCTCCCCAGCAGTTCAATTTGTTCGGTCGTTAGAGCTGTACCAAGGCTTGCAACTGCATTTCTTACCCCTGACTGGTGGAGAGCCATCACATCCGTATAACCTTCAACTATTAAAGCCTGGTCACTGTCAACAATGCTGTTTTTAGCTTCAAATAATCCGTAGATATTCTTGCTCTTTGAATAAAGCTTTGTTTCGGGTGTATTTATATATTTTGCCTGCCTGACTGATAAATTGTTGGTCCTTTGTCTATCGGTTTGCTGTGAAAATGCACTGCCGGGAATTATTCTTCCTCCAAAACCTATAGTTTTTCCGACAAGGTCCTTGATTGGAAACATGATTCTTCCCCTGAACCTGTCATAAATATCGTCGGCAGCTTTGCCTGTGCTTTCAATTGCAAGTCCGCAATCGACTATTTCCTTTGAAGTAAATCCTCTTTTTTTTGCAAAATCAGTAAAATTTTCCCAACTGTCTATGCTAAATCCAACTTCAAAAAGCTGCAGCGTTTCTTTTTTAAAACCTCTTTTTATGAGATAACTTCGGGCAGGTGCTGCTTTTTTGCTCTTAAAAAAGACAAAATTATAATATTTCCCTGCAAGCTCATTCAATTCTACCAGCCTGCTTCTTTTTTCTGACGCTTCAGGTGAGCCTGCATAAACAAATTGCAGATTATAATTTACCTTTTTTGCTAAAAATTCTGCAGCTTCGACAAAATCAATATTCTCCACTTTCTTTATAAAGCTGATTACATCGCCGCCTTCACCACAACCAAAGCAATGATAAAGCTGTCTGCGTGTATCTACTGAAAAAGATGGAGTTTTTTCTTTATGGAAAGGACAAAGACCCAGATAATTCTTACCTGATTTTTTTAAGTTTACATAACCTGAAACAATGCTTTGAATATCAGCTCTGGATTTTAATGCATTAATCTCGCCTTCTTTTAAAACTTTTATTCATGAATATTTTTAAAAAAAGTTATGATTTTGACTCAATGATTTTCTTTATTTTTTCCAAATTTAAAAAATCTATTGGAGTTAGGACATTTATGTCTAAATCCCTATAATCGGAAATATTTCTTGTTATTAAGTTATTTATACTATTATTTAATGCAATAAAGTACTGAATACCATCTTCGAAATCTTTTATATTTGAGTTTAAGGATTCTCCTATCTCCTTATCCGTAAACGGCAGAACATTTAAAATAGATCTTAATTTTGAAATTGTCTTTAAAGCAATTTTTTCATCTCTGTTACTGCTTATAATATAATAACAATTCGCTATTACCAGAGATGATGTAAAGCCTGAGAAATAGTTTCTTTCAATTAGAGATAGCACCTTTTGGGAATCAGGGAAAAAAGGTTCTCTTTTTAAAACTATATCCAGGATAATATCAGTGTCAATAAATAATTTTTCTATCATAAAAATCTTTTATTTAATGCTCCTTCCAGGAGTTCCTTATCCGATTTTGCTGTAGCAAAACTAGCTATTCCTGATAATTCTTTGGTAATAGGAGGTATTTTATTATTGTTAATTTCAGAGGACAAAGTTTTAAAATAAAGACCAACTATCCCTGACAGGCTCATATTATTTTTTTTAGCATATTTTTTTGCAGATTCAATTACGTTGCTATCCAAAGTCAGTGTTAATTTTTTTACCATATTAATCTCCATTAAATTTTATTACACGTATTAATATAGTATAATCTATACGTGTTGTCAACTTTTTTAATTAAAAGAACTACGGTTTAGGCATAGCGAGGGCGATGTGTTCCCCGAAGGAAGATATGTCCTCACTATCTAACCACTTCCTCAACATCTTAGTGCGCGAATTTAATTTGGAATTATTGTAATTCTTCATGATTTAATGTATTTTTATGCCTGATAATTTTACAGGAATGAATCTATAATAAACTGAAATTTTATATTTATTAAAAATAAACATGGTATCAATTAATCATATTAACTTAAGCTTTGGCGGCCGTATGCTGCTAAAAGATGTTTCGTTCCTAATAAATGCGAAAGACAGGATCGGGCTTGTCGGAAACAATGGTGCCGGCAAAACAACTCTGCTAAAAATCATCCTTGGTTTGCAGATACCTGATGAAGGTTCTGTTGAAAAACCATCAAACATGACTATTGGATATCTTCCGCAGCAAATGAAACATATCGACAGCAAGACGCTTTTTAATGAAGCAAAAACTGCATTCTCGGAAATCCTTGAGCTTGAAAACAAAATACTTCAATTAAATCATGAAGTAGAAGAAAGAACTGATTATCATTCTGATGATTACCTTAAGCTTATTAGTAAGATATCTGATACTAATTCAAGGATTGAAATCCTGGGTGCATCAAGAATGACCGAACAAATCGAAAAAACATTGCTGGGATTGGGGTTTGTTCCAGCAGATTTTATAAGACAGACAAAGGAGTTCAGTGGTGGGTGGAGAATGAGAATCGAATTGGCAAAGATTCTTCTTCAGAGCCCTGATTTATTGCTTCTTGACGAGCCGACAAACCATCTCGATATCGAATCAATCCAATGGATGGAGCAGTTCCTGGCAGCTTATCACGGAGCAGTTGTTATTATCAGTCACGATAGAGCTCTTCTGGATAATGTCACAAATCGCACCATTGAAATTTCGCTGGGCAGGATTTACGACTATAAAGTTCCTTATTCAAAGTATATTGTGTTAAGGAAAGAGCGCAGGCTTCAGCAATTGGCTGCCTATAAAAACCAGCAAAAATTAATTGCCGATACCAGTCAATTCATTAAACGCTTCAGATATAAGGCCACAAAAGCTGTCCAAGTGCAGTCACGTATCAAGCAACTTGAGAAAATTCAGCGTATCGAAGTGGATCAGGAAGATATGGCAGCTATCCGTATCAGATTCCCGGTTGCTCCCCGTTCAGGCACCTTGGTTATTGATGCCGGTAATCTGTCAAAAAAATATGGAGAAAAAATTATACTTGAAAATATAGACTTAGTTGTAAGGCGAGGCGAAAAGATTGCATTTATCGGTAAAAACGGAGAAGGTAAAACTACATTATCCCGAATTCTTGTAGGCGATTTGGATTTTACTGGCAGCCTTAAAATAGGGCATAATGTCGAAATTGGTTATTTCGCTCAGAATCAGGATGAGCTGCTGGATGGAGAATTAACCGTTTTAGATACTATTTATAAAATTTCTACTGCTGAAGCCGGGACCAAAATAAGGGCACTTCTTGGGGCTTTCTTGTTTGGAAATGATGATGTTGATAAAAAAGTGAAAGTTTTATCAGGCGGAGAAAGATCAAGGCTTGCACTTGTAAAACTGCTGCTGCAACCATTTAACCTGCTTATTCTTGATGAACCTACCAACCATCTTGACATGCGCTCGAAAGATATTCTCAAGCAAGCCCTTGAGAGTTTTACCGGTAAATG
>JAMCVO010000657.1 GCA_023475715.1 Actinomycetota bacterium | reverse complement strand
AGTTATAATTATTGCATTAACATTAAAGACGATCGATACTTTTAAGGCTTTCGATTATTTGTGGATTATGACAGGCGGAGGACCTGGTAAATCTTCACATATAATTAGTACTTATATCTACTGGAATGCATTTTCAACTCTTAATTTTGGATATGGTTCTGCCATGTCAATATTTTCATTATTTTTTACTATAATATTTTCATTAATATATGTGTTTATAATAAAAAAACAGGAGGCGATACAGTGAAAAAAAGCATTAGGACAATTCCAAAAAAATTATTGCTAACTTTTGTAGTCATATTTTTACTTGCATGGACTTTATTACCTTTCTACAGCCTTATTATTACATCCTTATCTCCTTCAAGAGAACTTCCTACTAAATTATCTGAGTTATCTAAAAATCTTTCAACAAAATTTTATAAAGAAGTTTTACTGAATCCTATAACAGCATTATGGAAAAATATGTTAAATAGTGTAGTTGTAGCAAGCATAGTTACTATAGTTGTTTTGATTGCTGCTGTATTTAGCGGTTATAGTTTTTCCCGATCAAATTTTCCTGAAAGCAAAGGAATATTTTATTTCCTCCTCATAGTGAAGATGGTTCCATCGATTCTGCTAGTAATACCAATATATCTTATAGCAGTAAGGTTAAAAATAATGGATACTTACTGGGGTTTGGTGCTAGCTTATATACCTTTTAATATTCCTCTTGCAATCTGGTTAATGAAAGGTTTTTTTGATATTGTGCCCTTTGATTTAGAAGAAGCAGCTTGGATAGATGGAGCAACAATGCCCAGAACAATATTTTCAGTAATTTTGCCACTAGTTATGCCGGGAGTTGCAGTAACAGCGGTGTTTGTATTTTTATCCAGTTATACAGAGTACTTATTTGCAGTGACATTATCAAGATCAAACATGATTACCCTATCTATTAAAATAGCAGGTTTTATGACCCCACATCGAATTGATTTTCAAGCTATGGGTGCTTCAGCAATAGTAAGCACAATACCTATGATATTAATGTTCATTTATATCCGTAGATATATAGTAGAAGGGTTGACTTTTGGTGCAATTAAATAAAGAATAAAAAAATATTTGTATATATTCAGATAGAATTTACAGACAATTCTTATGGAATGGTAGATTTGAATAAGTTTTCCCATGCAGTAACTCAGGGTTGTGAGATTCTTGGGAAAAGGTACAATACTGACAAGTTCTGAGTCTCAAAATCCATATCAGTCAGCACCGCTTGCCATATATATAGACAGGATAAAATGGGATGAAGATGATTAATTGCTGATTCAAGTTATGCTCTGTTGTAAAGTTTAAAAACCTCATGCATGCTTTTACCTTCATTAAATGCCTTTCGTGAAAGTACCTCGCAAGCAGAAACATCTTCAACAGCATCTAATACCCTGTAGACAATTTCCTGGGGAATTACCATAACAGCATCACAATCGCCAAAAATCCAGTCACCAGGATTGACCCTTACATTTTTAGTAAGGGTACCGCTCATATAGATTGGGCGCATGGTTTCCTTTGGGCGCCATCTCTTTAGCGATTCTACCGGCGTGGAATATTTTGCAAAGCATGTCCAGTTCTCGATTTTAAGAATACCGGCTTTATCTCTTGTGCCACCATCAATAACAACCCCGACTGCTCCGCAATTTCTTGCACCGTAGCTCATCATTTCTCCCCAATGACCGCAGACATCGTCCTTTTCTCCGTTTATAACAACAACACAGCCCTCGTAGAAGATTTTAAACACAGCAAACTTGTCAAACGGCTCTGGATGTAACTCTTCATCAGTAAGGGGCTCTCTCGTTCCCATTATGGTTACTGCAGGTCCACAAACCTTCCAATCATCTTTAAATGGTTTAATTGTTATATCAAGACACTGATTTTCATAACCCATTTTATCCATAACATCATAAATATCGGCAGAAGAAGTGTATTTTAGAAATCTCTCTCTTTTTTCTCTTATCTGCTGTGAGTTCATTATAACAACTCCTTAATTATTAAATTATTTTGACAACTTAATTTCATTTTCAATCGCTTCTATAATACCCGACATGTAGCCTGCCGCATATAGATTTCCTAATATTCCATAGCTTGGGTTGGAGTTATCCTCACCATACATAGTAGGTACATGGTCAGGTCGTATTACACCATCATACCCGACTTCATAATAGCATTTCATCGCCTCATACATATTGGTTTTACCCTCATCATGAAATGTTTCAACAAAATTTTCTGCAGTTCCTTTTATATCTCTGAAATGGGCAAAAAACAACTTCTTTTTATTACCAAACCGCCTAATTGTAGCAGGTATGTCCTCACACATTGCCGCAAAAGTTCCTTGGCACAAAGTAATTCCATTATATTCGCTTTGAACTAATTGTGTTGCTTTGTACATAGCATTTGCACTTATAAGAATTCTTGAAATTCCTGCTATTGAATTTACAGGTGGATCGTCTGGGTGTAATGCAAGTTTTACCTTGTATCTCTCTGCAACAGGAACTACCTTTTTAAGGAAATACTCTAAATTGTCCCACAATTGCTGTTCGGTAAGCTGACCATATGATGTCAATGGCCAGTCTTTCACGTCATCATATACAAATCCTGTTACCAGCGAATCACCTCTAGCAGCTATATTAGTGCGGCTTCTAACCCATCCCAAAACCGGCATCCAGTTGTAGCAAACTGTATCTATTCCAAGCTTACCCATGTTTTCTAACAACTGACAGAAGTTATCAATAGCCTCATCACAGTCTGGAAGTCGAAGCTTTGCGCTGTCAATAAAGTCTATTCCCTCTATTACGCTCAGCTTTATACCAAATGATTCCAGATTTTGATGTAACTTATGTAATAAAATATAGTGCCATGGTTTTATGTAATCAGAGTATCCGGAGGTTTTGGGTAAGGATACAACGGCATATTTAATTCCAAGCTGTTTCGCATAGTATTTCAATGGTTCGTGATGTTCTCCGAAAAAGGAAAATGCTATTTTCAATTTATTTTACATCAATTTTAAATTTCGCCTATTGGATTAGGATATACAAACATATCTCCCACAACAGGTATCCAATATTGCGGATAATATTGTTTGGAATTTACATAATTTACAAATCTGCCCACAAATTCAGTGTTATTTGTGAACATATCAAAATGACACGGAACAATAAGGTCTACAGCTACATTAGCACATAAATCTGCCGCCTCGTAATATTGCAAATTAGACATAAACCCTAGATCAGTTCTATCTTTATCTCCCCCATTTATAGGCACAAATGCAATCTGAATATCATAATTACGTAGATGCTCTAGAAGATCATCAAAATAAATCGTATCACCTGCGTGATAAATCGTAATACCCTCAATGGTTAAAATATACCCTACATAAGGGAATCCATACTCTTTAGTATAGTCAAACTCATTATGCTTCCCCGGAATAGTCTCCACAGTTATATGCCCTAAGCGTTTAATATCGTTTGTCCCTGACGATATTATTAAATTTGGAGCAATCCCATCTCCAATTAAAGATTCAACTGCCACTGGCGGAACAATTACCTTAGCAGATGGATTGCTTTTTAGAAGCGGCACTATGGTTTCAGGATCATAATGGTCTCCATGGTCATGGGTACAGAAAATGTAATCTATAAAGGTTAACAGGTCCGGCGTTACAGGAATTTGTGTCATTCTAATAAGTTGTATAGTACGACTATCAGCGGTCATTCTCTCAAGTCGGTTCGAAAGATAGAGATCTATCGCCACACACACATTTCTACTTTTGATAATAAAACCACTCTGCCCCAACCACCATATTGCAAGCTTACCTTTAGCTGGCCTGTAATATGATATTTCCTTTGCTAATTGAGTACCTATTTTATTCACAGCCAAGTAACTCCTTAATAACTAATTATCTATACAGCTGAGGTGGAGCCCACCATCAACAACAACCGATGACCCAGTCATATATCTTGATGCATCAGAAACCATATATGCGACAACGTCACCTATATCCACTGGCAAACCGACTTTTCGGAGGGGGATACGCTGTACAGCTGCATCATACAAATCTTTATGAGAATAGAACTCCCTGTTCATAGCAGTATCAATCGCTCCAGGTACACAGCTATTAACTCTGACCCCATATGGAGCCAGATCAACAGCTAGGCATTTCATGACAATTTCTAGCGCACCTTTTGTGCTTGAATAAACACCTTGGGACGGAAGTCCAGAAAACATAGTTATTGATGTGACAATAACTATATTACCACTACGTTGTTCACGCATAATACGTCCTGCACGTTGCAAACAATAGATTGCTCCTTTGAGATTGGTATTTATAAGCCCATCAATTTCATTAGATTGTGTTTCTAATATTTGCTTTCTAACCGTATATGCGGCATTATTTACAAAAATATCAACACCACTATGTTTTTCTAGGTAACCATCAAAAAAATGGTCTACTTGTGCCTTATCAGAAACATCAACATGATATCCTTCCGCTTTACCTCCTGCGCTTACAATTTCAGATACCACTTCGCCTATATATTTTTGATTGCGCCCAACTATACCAACCTCAGCACCAAAATTTGCAAGTGAAATAGCGGTAGCCTTGCCAATTCCCTGACTTGCACCTGTGACAATTGCCTTTTTACCATCCAGTGAAAACAGTTTGTTTATGTACTCTTGAATCATTAGTCGCTCCCTCATATAATAAGATAATTTCTAAATTTCTCAACTGCCCAATAATAAACAATTGTGTTATCAACTGCTCTTGCACTTGCCTGTATTACATGATTGGTGCAAAGAATATGGCCGCCACCTGGTGAAAGTATTTCAATTGTTTTCCTAACTTCCTCAGCAACCTCTTTAAATGTTTTGATATTAAGAACCCTTCTTGTATCAACATTGCCCCAAAAACTGAGTTTCTTGCCATATTTTTTCTTAATCATCTTTACGTCATTTACATTAGGCTGTAAAGAATTCAATATATTAATTCCTATATCTATTAAATCATCAAGAGCCCACTCTATCTTACCGTCTGAATGATATGCTATTTTAATATCCTTGTTTATTTTTCGTACTTCATCAACCATATAACAATATTTAGGTTTTATAAGTTCACGATATAATTTTGGATTCTCCTCTTTTTACAAGATTTACAAAATCAGTATTTCCTGCAAAATTAAGCTGTGAGGTCTTATTTATTTTTACCCCTCTATCTAAACAAAGTTGAGTTAGCACTCTGTGAAGAATAGTGGCTCCAATTTGCGATTTTATATCATCACCAATAATAGGTACTTTAGCATTCTTGGCTTTTTCTGTATAAAAAGGATCGCTTGAAATAAAAGTAGGCATGCAGTTTATAAACGCACAACCAGCTTCAATTGCACAATCAACATAAAACCTGGCAGCTTTGTCTGACCCAGTTGGGATAAAATTAACCAATATCTCTGCACCTGAGTCTTTAAGTTCTTTTACAACATCGCAAGGCTTATTATCATCTGCAACATTAAAAAACTTCCTCAGATGTTCAGGTGCTCCATCAAGTATGGGACCCATTTTGACTACTACATTTTGTTTTGGTACGTCTGCAAATATTGCCATATTGTTTGGTGGTTCAAATATTGATTTCGACAGATCTTTTCCAATTTTTCTTCTGTCGATATCAAAAGCAGCTACATATTTTATGTCTCTGATTTTATAATCCTCTAAAACAGGGTGCATTAGCTCCGGAATCCATTTTTTATTATCTTCAACATCAAAAAAGTAAGAAAAAATTTTTAATTTGTTTTCAA
>JAMCVO010000283.1 GCA_023475715.1 Actinomycetota bacterium | reverse complement strand
GAAAACTATGTAAAATCACTGAATGCAGATAAACTGTTTTTAAATGCGGGAGCTTTTTCTCTGGCGGAAGGTATTACCGATCCAAATTTTCAGGAAGCAATGATCAAAGAGGACATGATTGGCGCTGCAAAAGAAATAATATTATTAGCAGATAGTACCAAGTGTGGTAAGATTTCAATTGCTCGGGTTTGTCCCATAAAAAAAATAAATAAACTGATAACTGATGATAGTATTGATAGACGCTTTATAGAGGCAGCAAATAAATTAAATGTTGAAGTAATTTTTTGATAAATTCCCTCCATTATAAAAAAAACTTTATATTGTATTTTAATTATATACCTGCCGGCATTTCTCCTGCTAAGCTAAAAGAAATTTTTAATGAAGTGAAAAAAATAAGGGGAAATGAGAACCTGAGTGAGAGAGAGTGTAATAAATTACTTAAGAGATTGCCTTAAATAATCAGCTCAATTATTTAGAGTCTAATAATAATTTAACCGAAAGAGAGAATAAATAATTATACTTTAAAATGCCTTATCAGTGCTATTAAATAGGGTCATGCATGCTTCCACAGCTTTTTGCATAGATATTTTAGCTTTAACTAATACATCCTGATCTAAGCCTGAGCCTATTACTTTATAAGGATTGTAGTCATTTATTTCTAGGCATGACTCTCGTAATGTTTTGAAATAAGCTTCTTTAATTGTTTTTCCAATATTTATTTTTCTTATGCCAATACTAATTGCAGCTTTTATATCATCATCATATATAGAACTACCACCATGCAGAACTAGAGGAGCATTTATCTCTTTTTTTAATCTTTCAAGATGTTTAAGATTCAACCTAACTTTATTTTCACTAGTCAGTGATATTTGGCCAATATTAACAGCTAAAGCATCTATGCCTGTTTCCTCCACAAACGCTTTTGCTGTTTTTATGTCGGTTAATAATTCATCATTAGAAGCATTAATAATATTTTCTCCTAAACCTGCTTGTGTCTCAATTTCTCCCTCTATTGCTACATTGTTCCTATGTGCTTCTTTTGCCAGCTCTTGTATAATTGATTTTTGTTCAAGAAAATCAAGTTTTGGATCCAGAAACATTATAATACTTAATTTTTGTTTAATTGCTTTTAAAACCAAATCCTTGGAAGGAGATTCATTAAAAATAGTACAGACTGGTACTGTCAACCTGGATGCAAGATCGGTTAAGAGATTAGTATATATTTCAAAAGGATCCTTTAAGTAATGTTTGTAATTTGGGAAATCTATACCACTGAAGCCAATTATTACTGGTGATTTCTTTCTTTCTGCTGCATCACATACTGCAAGAAATGAATCAAGACTCCAACATTCAAAATAACCAACGGCATAATTATTTTTTTCAGCATCACTCATTAATTTTTGAAAAGATACAAGAGACATTTTATTATCCTTTCTTAGTCGAATAATCTTTGATTAAATTCTTTACAGTTGCAGCTATTTTTTCAGGCTGCGGTATATAAAACTTCTCCATAATTGGTGAGAAAGGGGCAGGGGTATTAGGTGCCGCAATACGAGTTATGGGAGCTTTTAGATAATCATAAATATTTTCAGAAATTTGCATCCCGATTTCTGCTCCTATGCCACCTTGCTTAGGAGATTCTTCTACAATAACTAATCTTCCAGTCTTCTTTACAGAATTTAAAATTAATTCAATATCTAAAGGCCATAAGCTCCTTGGATCAATAACTTCGCAAGAAATACCATCTTTTTCCAGGATATCTGTAGCAAAAAGACTATAATGCATCATTAACAGGCTGCCAATAATTGTTACATCCTCACCTTCTTTTCTTATTATTCCTTTACCAATTGGTATAGTAAAATCTTCTTCCGGAATTTCAGATGAGGAATCCACAGTTCCAGCTTCTTTTCGAGCTCCTTTAGCTCCATATAATAGCTTGTGCTCAAAAATAAGTACCGGGTCATCGTCTCTAACTGCAGTTTTTAAAAGACCATAAGCATCATATGCTGTTGCGGGAGCCACTATCTTTAAACCGGGACAGCATATAAAATAAGTTTCAAGATTTTGACTGTGCTGAGCTCCTCTTCCAGTAACTCCTACTGGAGCCCGCATAACAATCGGAACTTTTAATTTCCCTCCAGACATATAACGAAGCTTTGCAATTTGATCAACTACTTGATCCATTGCACAAAATAGAAAATCTCCGTACTGCACATCTGCGATAGGCCTCATCCCCATTATGGCAGCTCCACAAGCCGCGCCAAATATCCCAATTTCTGATATTGGTGTATTAATAATTCTTTCCTTGAAATCTTTTTCTAACCCCAATGTTACTGTAAATGCTCCGCCCCAACCACCAGCAATGTCGATATCTTCACCAATACAGAAAACAGACCTATCTCTTTTCATTTCATCGTGTATAGCTTTTCTTAAAGCTTCTGCAATACTTAAATTCACCTTGGAACCTCCATGTTTATATATAGATCATTAAAAGTATCTTCAGGAATTGGATCAGGACTTTTCTGTCCATATTCAACTGCATCATCAATTAATTTTTCAATATTGTTTTTAATTTCTTCTATTTTATTATCATCAATAATTTTTTCTTCTAATAATTTTTTTTCAAAGTTTGATATAGGGTCTCTTGTTTTCCAATATTCTTTTTCTTCTTTTGGAATGTAATTTGCAGGATCTCTTCGAGAATGTCCGCAAAATCTAAAAGTTTTAAGTTCAAGCAGTGTTGGCCCATTTCCAGATCTTGCTTCATCAACTGCTTTTTTAGCTTTTGAATATACTTCAAGAACATCCATTCCATCTGCAATATCACTTTTCATTCCATAAGCACATGCCCTTTCTGCAATGTTATTTATTTTAAAAGCTTTTTTTACATTAGTAGATGCCCCATATTGATTATTTTCACAAACAAAAATAGCAGGAAGATTAAAAACCGCAGCCATATTTAGCCCTTCATGGAAAGCACCTTCGTTGGATGCTCCATCTCCAAAAAAACTTATAGCTACGTTTGGTTTTCCCTTGAGTTTAAAAGCCAGTGCCATACCCCCAACTATTGGAATATTTGCACCAACAATTGCTATGGCAGGAAGCATACCTTTATTGATATCACCTATATGCATAGAACCCCCCTTGCCTTTACAACATCCAGTAGTTTTTCCATACAACTCTGCCATTATTTCTTTAATAGTCAAACCTCTGGCAATAGCATGACCATGTGGTCTATGCGTAGAAGCGATCATATCTCCCTTTTCTAAAGCCATGCAAACTCCTGTTGCACATGCTTCCATTCCTATGTACTGATGAATAGTCCCAGGCATTTTCCCTTCTAAAAATAAAAATCTGATTTTATCTTCAAAAGTTCTGATTTTTAGCATAGTTTCATACATTTTTATTAGATTTTCTTTTCCAAAATCATTAATTGCTATGTTTGTACTCATATATTCCTATCTCCTTTTTCTAAAATCTCTTTTATCTTATTAATAAATAACGCAACAACTATTCTATTAAAAATCCTATACCCAAAGCTCTGCAGAAAGTCTTAGAGCCTTTCGTACTCACACTATTGTATCAGAGGTTTTTTCACCCTTATCTCCTAAAACTGCAACAACAGTTCCTGTTGTGATTTGCTGACCAGGGGTTCCTATCAGTTTTAAGATAATACCACTAGCGAAACTTTCCACTTCCATATTTACTTTATCAGTTTCAACTTCACAGAGTATATCGCCTCTATTTACTTCATCACCTTCTTTAACCAACCATCTTAATAGTTTAACTTCATCGGTGTTTTGGCTAAGATTCGGCATTTTAATTTCTGTTGACATATCATATCCTCGCACAAATTATATATTTTAAATAATTTATTAGTTTTGCTTGAATATTGATTAAAATTATTTTATAAAATAATTTTATTTATTTTTGTTTATATCACAATTTTTGTGTAATATCAATAATTATTGAAAATTTTAAATAATTATTGAAAATTTTAAAAAATTATGTTACTAATGGAGCAAGAAAATATAAGAACGTAAATTAATTTATTATTATGATAGGAGGAGAACAATGTCTGCAGGAAAAAAAATCAGGATGAAAAGGATTTTTGATGAAAAAGGTGTGTGTATTATCTTGCCAACATGTCACCATATGACAAGTAAAAAGGTTTATAAAGGTCAAAGTGACGTTTGCAGGACTATAGAATTAGGCATAAAAGGTGGTGCAACCAGTATATTAATGGGTAAGGGATATAATGACAGGTGTGTTGATTTTCTGAAACCCCAAATTGGAGTTCTTAATTATATACCGGCTTTTACGGCATTCAGTAAGATTAATTCAATTAAAGCTGTGACAACAATTACAGTAGAAGAAGCTGTATCTATTGGAGCCGACGGGCTGGTTCTTCCAGCAGATTTTTATCATGATGAAAATTCTGCAATTGCAATAGAAAGAGTTGCAAATTATGTGAGAGAATGTAATAAATATGGTTTAGTATTTGTTGTTGAGTCAGAGTTCCCAACTTTTTATTCTACAAATGAAGAAAATATAAAAAAATATGGAACTGAATATTTAAAGATCGCATCCAGATTATGTGTTGAACTAGGAGTAGATGTAATTTCTACAAATTATACAGGTGATAAAGATAGCTTTGGTGAGATTGTGGATTTTGTTGATATACCAGTACTTATCAATGGTGGAGCCGAGGTTGAACAAATTGATTTTTTAAAAATGATAGAGAATGTTTATAAAGCGGGAGCAAAAGGTACATTAGTTGCCAGGAATATTACCGAAGCTCCTGATCCTGAAAAGATGACCAGAGCAATTGGTGAAATATTTAGAAATGGATTATCAGCTGAAGAAGCATCTAAGATTCTAAAATAGACTGTTATATTGAGTTTAATATTTTTTAATTAAATATTTAAATAACATCATTAAGTACGGATAGCCACACAGTGCCGAAACCTTTATTTAAAAAATTAATTCAAGTTGGAATGGTTGTATCTAATCTTAAAAGATCAATGTATAAATATGTATATAATTATGGTATTGGCCCCATGTATGTTTTAAAATTTGATTCAGATAACGTTTCTGATATGTTCATATACGGAAAGAGGAAAAATTATTCGATGAATGTAGGAGTCTGTCCCATAGGAGATATAAGATTTGAACTTATAGAGCCTTTAAGTGATTCTATTTATTCAGAATTTTTAAAAAAAAATGGAGAAGGAGTTATACATCACTTAAAACTTGATGTTGACGATTATGATAAAACCTTAGGGTACCTTAACTCTATTAAAATAAGATCTATACAGTCAGGATATCAATTGGGAGACAGAGGAGTAAATATATATAACTACTTGGATACATCTGATCAGTTAGGCTTCATTTGTGAAATTGTAAATATATCAAAGGATTTTATAAAACCAAAACCTGATAGCTGGTTTCCTGAAGTAAAAAAATATAAACCAATCTTTAAAAAACCTACTTCTATAGGTATAGTAGTAAGCAATTTATCAAAAAAAATTAATGAATATTCAAGACTTTTTAACATAAACAAATGGTATTTAAAGGAAATTGATTCCAGTAATGTGGAAGATATGCATATTCATGGTAAAAGAATGGATTATTCTATAAAATTAGCTATAAGCAACTTTGAAAATATTAAAATCCAGCTAATCGAACCAACGAGCTATTCTATATTTTCAGAATTCTATGAAAAGTATGGAGAAGGTATAATACATCATTTGGGGATGAAAGTTGATAATTATGATTATGTATTAAAAAATCTTAAATCAAAAGGGTTGGAAATTTTACACAGATTC
>JAMCVO010000035.1 GCA_023475715.1 Actinomycetota bacterium | reverse complement strand
CCTGGCATTGACCTATTATAAAATCATCTGTGTTTGAAATTGCTCTCAAGCCAGCGAAAGTGGTTATTGTTTTATTAAAAGGAATATTTTCAATCATCTGACCCAATTTCACTTTTACCTCGTCAAGTGATTCTTTTGTTGTTGAAAGATCATCTTTATCTGTATCCTCATAGGTTGAGCCTACAATTATATTGTTACCTGTTGTGGGCCCTACCACCATCCCTTTGGATTTTTTGGTCTCGGGGTCAGAAATTCTCATATTCAGCCTCTTTACAAGTTCACTGGCTTCGCTGTCCAGAAGATAATATTGCCCTTTTACAGCTTTTATCTCAAAAGATGAATCCCCTGCCATTTTTGCGATTTCATCTGCATAAATCCCTGCAGCATTTATGATATAATCTGCCGCAATTACTAACCCCATTTTAAAACCGTAAATGGAATAGTTGTCTGAGGTTGGCTGTATATTTATAAAAAAACATTTTTTTGTTTTTTCATATTTTATTGAAGTAACTTTTGAGGCAAGCATAAATCTGACAGAATTCTTTCTGGCATTCTCGTAAAGTGCAATTGCTGCTTCATATGGAGAAATTATACATGCTTCATCGGCATATAGCCCTGCAATTACATTTTTGCTAATATTAGGTTCCAGCTTTTTTAGAGCACCGTTTTTGTTGCTGATTATCTTAAGGCCAAGCAATCCCTGGGCTTTTCCTTGTTTTAGATTTTTCTCCAGAATTTTAATCTGGCTTTCTCTGAAAACATTCAGCAGCGATCCCGTATTTTTTATAGCTATGTCAAGTTCGGCAGCATTTTTTCTAAAAAGTATATTTCCACTATGGCACAAGCTTAGCTTTAATGAACCTTTTTCTCCTGCATATCCGGGATGTATAAGACCTGTATTTGCTTTTGTGGTCCCCCATCCTACATCAGCCTCTTTTTCAATTACCAACGTGGAAAGCTTATACTTGCTCAACTGCCTCGCAATGGCGCATCCTATTATTCCCGCACCAATTACAGCAACATCTGCCTTAATAATACTCATTTAAATTTATAATTATTTAATTATTTATTTAAGCTAATGATGTCAATAGTGTATGGTGACTTTAATCCCAAGAGGAAGTGTTTCGTAAAACCATTTTGCATCTTCCAGTGCAAATCTTACGCAACCATGGCTTGCCGGAGTTCCGATTTTACTTGCTTCTTCAGCAATCATGTTTCCATTTTTATCAAAAGGAACACTATGGAAAAGATAAGCACCATAAAATCTAACCCAGTAATAAGCTCCCTCGTTGAATTTTGGCACCCATGAATAATAAATTTTTTGACTGGTTGTAAATGTTCCGGTAACTGTAGGAGTTTCGGCAGTGCCTCCTGAGCATCTTAAGCTTTTAATCAGGTTGTCCTTATAATAAACCGAAACAAGCTGTGCGGTCAGATTCACATCAATTCTGAAATTACCAGGATTTGAATAATCGATCGAAGCTTCCTGCTGGCTTGATTCTCCTGAAGTTTCCCCGTTGTTTGTGCTTATGTTATCCGGAGCAACCCACTGCAGTGTAATTGATGATGTGCTGCTGCCCTCAGAATTTTTTGCATCACAGACAAGATTATATGTTTCATTCTGAGTCAGGTTTACTTGAGCAACATTGCTGCCCCATGTGCCGTTGCTGTCATCCTTGCTAAAAATAATCTGCGGAGCCGGATTTCCGGCAACCTCCGCTTTTACCCTGTAATAGCATATTGCACCATCCTGGGCATATTCCGGTCCCTCAATTATGCTGAGCTTGACCGATGGTTTTTCAAGTACTTCTTCCCTGGCTTGCTGGCTATTTTCTGTGCTTGTGCTTTCCGTGCTTATGATACTTTCGTTTGACTGAGAACCTGAGTTTTCATTGCCGGTTTCCTGATTGGTGCCGCTGCCATCGCTGCTGCTACTGCTATCGTCAATAATCTTGCCTGAGCTCTCCTGCGCAGTGCTGCTTTCTGAACTAGAAACAGTGTTGCCTCCCCCGCTATTTCCCTGATTGTTGCTCTCAGCGCTTTCGATATTTTCATTGCCGGATCGTTCATTGCCTGGCTGAGTCAGCCCGGAACTGCATGCAGTAAGAACAAGAAATAAAAATATTACAAGAGCAGTTAAAATTATTAAAATATTTGAAATTTTTAAGTTATTTTTCATAAAATTCATTTTATTATTTAATCTTGCCTAATATGTTACCATATTTAAGTATAAAATATTTTTATAGTTATATATTTATAATAAAATAAATATCTCAAAGCTTTTGTTATTTCATAATTTTGTTATTCCATAAATTATAATAAAAATATTTGGAAAATTTAACAACACTAAAAATTTTTAATACCCGCATAGAAGCCGAGGTTTTAAGAAGCTTGCTTGAAAGCAGTTGTATAAAATCCTGGATTCTATCTGATGATGCTGGCAGCATGTACCCGTCACAGGCAAGCATAAATGGTGTCAGGTTAATGGTCAGGGATGAAGATTTTAAGGCAGCAAGTGAGCTGCTTGCCAAAAATGAACCTGTATAGAACCTATAATATCAAAAACTGCAGTATTTTAGTCTACTGACAGTAAAAGATTGTGTTTTGCAACGGCTTTTATTTAAGACATTCAGTGACTTTTATAACTTAATAAATTTTTCATACTCTCAAAAAAAGGATTTTTATATATTTAATTTCAGTAATATTCCCTATTTTATTTTCAACTGCCTTATTACTTCCTCGGTGACCCTTCTTATCATATCGCTGTAATCATTTTCAAAAATTGAAGCCTTCTCACTGCCGTAAACAACTTTTCTGCCAAAAACATCGGTATAGATATATCCCGGGCTGCATACTTGCTTTGACTTGTTTATGGTTTCAAAATCCTGTTTGGTAAATTGCTTATGTATGGAAAAGTCAGCTTTGGGATCATTGCCAAACATTATCTGCCTGTAAATCAGTACCTTCGCACAGTTGTTTGTAACTTCCGTATAAAGAAAAGCGTCGTTTATGTTTTCCCCTGCAGCAAATGTGCCGTGAAACGGGATGTTGCATATAAGGGGGCAGTCAGGTTCAATTTCCCTTCGCCTTTTAAAATTTTTTACAACCTCCTGTGCCTGTTCTACAGATCCGGGTACAACTTCAGCAATATTGGTAATCGGCTGCATTCCGATAACCGCCCTTGTTCCTTCACTAACGGCAGGTATGTCCATATGCGCTGCACCGAAAGCCATCATAAAAAAGGGGTGGCCATGGATGACCGCATTAATGTCAACAAAATTCTGGTATATGTAATAATGGGTTGCAGCTTCCCTGGAAATTCTGTCAACTTCTCCTGTTACAGGTATTTTACACAGATCCGTAATTATTATGGAATCCTCATCAATTTCCCATTGTCTGTCCTGTCCGGATCGCCTTGGATTTATGTATATAAGATTGCCGTCTCTTACCGAGATATTGCCGCCGCTTGAATCCGTCAGGTCCCTGTCGTAAAGCAGCTTACCTATTTTGCAGATTGACGCACGAATATTTTTTATGTCTACCATGAATAATCTCTCAAATAAATACCTTTAAGATATTGTAGTGTTATTTTAATGCTTGCTATATCTTCATCAACAGCCAGCAATCTATCCTCTTTCCTTTATGTTTTAACATTCCCCTGTCTTGTCCTTAATGTATCCAAACCCACAGCAAGGATAATTACTAATCCTTTCACTATCAATGATGTAAAATAAGTTACCCCAAGCATATTCATACTGTTTCCCAGTACGGTAATCAATAATGCACCAATTATTGCTCCAACAGCAGTACCCTTTCCTCCATAAATACTTACACCACCAATCACTGCTGCACTTATATAATCAAGAATCACGCCTTCTCTTGCCATAGTAGGCGAAGCTGATCCCAGTCGTGCAGTTATAATAATAGCGGCTAAACCAGCAAAAAATCCGCTAATTACATAGACTAAAAAACCAACTTTCTCCGTAGGTATTCCGCATCCTCTTGCTGCTTTTGGATTGCATCCTGTTGCGTATAGCCAACGACCTAAAAAACTGCGAGAGAATATCAGATAAGATATAATACCGACAATGATTAGAATTAAAATAGGAATGGGCAATGGTCCAATCCGTCCAACCCCTAAATTAACAAACCCATCAGTGAGCCCGAATATGCTCTCTGACCCAGTATACCAGACTGAAAATCCTGATGCTACTACCATTGTAGAAAAGGTAACAACAAAAGGAACCATTTTCAATTTTGTTACAAAAAAACCATTAAAAACTCCACCAAGTGTTCCCATCATCAGCATCGCTAAAATCCCTATAAACGTATTGCCTGTTTTACCCATCAAAGATGTACCAAGAATGGCAGCCACAACCATTAGCGCAGCTAATGAAAGATCAATCCCGCCACAAATTAAAACAGGAGTTACTCCAATTGCCAACAAGCCGACTACAGTGGCTTGAATGAAAATATTAAGAAAATTATGGACTGTCAGGAAGTTTGGAATTAAAACAGAAAGCACGATAAATAAAATAACCACTACTCCAATAAGCATAAAACTATAAATACGCTGTTTACCTGATAAAAAAAGTGCAGTCCTTTTTTTACCTGGTGTTTTGCTATCAATTCTATTTTTTTGTATTTCTGGTTCTATAGAAGATGCCACTTTAGTTCTCTCAATCTTTATTTACTTTACAGCTCTCTTTTCCTGTTAAATATTGTTCAGACTATTTTTATTTTGCAATACACTAAAGTTATTTTGAGAGGGAAGTCGATTAATCTCCCGCAGCTTCCCTCTCTCCAAGACTTATTCTGAATATGTTTTACCCCAAAGGTTTTCTATTGTATCCACATTATCTTTGGTGGCTACTCGACCCTCTACTAACATGTTCGGGTTTTCTAAACTTTCGCCATTAATCAATGCCAAGGCAGCTTCAACACCTTTTTCTGCAAATAGCCATATATCCCATGCTGTATCAGCATCAATATAACCACCTTTTACTGCTTTGTAACCACTTGGGAAAACATCCTGACTGGCTATGTATATATGACCTGCCTCACCTCTGGGAATCCATTTACCCAATCCCTGCAGTACACTTTGAACCCCGGGCAATAAAAAATCAGAAGGGATAAAAATAGTATTTATTTCCGGGTTGGCCATAAAAGCATCTGTTGTGCCATTGAGTGCTTTCTCCGGATTCCATTCCGTAGGTACTTCAGCTACAATTTCCATCCCGCGTTCTTGAGCTGCCTGACGGAATCCGTTATCTCTATTTTTAGCATTTTCATCCTTGAGATCCCCCATAAGTACCAGTGTTTTAGCTTTAACACCATCTTTATCAAGAATATCCGCAAGAGCAATACCTGCGCTGTAAGCCTGTTTAGTACTATCGGTGCTGGCAAACGCATCGGGCTTAAACTCTGCATCGGGACTTACATTTCTGTCAATACAAATGAAATATATCCCTGCATCTCTTGCTAACTTAATACCGGATACAATGGCTTTAGAATCAACAGGTATCGCTATAATAGCATCAACCTTTGCACTTATCAGATCTTCAATGTTAGAATGTTGTTTTGTTGAATCGCTATCAGCTTGAGTAAACATTACTCTAACACCTTTCTCATCAGATATCTTTCGCACAAAATCCTCTTCCGCTATACGAGCAATGTTTTGTGAAAAATCCCAAGCTAGTCCTATTACAATTTCTTTTTCTTCTGCTACCGTTGTTTCTGCAGTAGTTGTTTCTGTAACAGTTGTTTCTGCAGTAGTTGTTTCTGTTGTTGCTGCTGTTTTACATCCGACAAGTGAAAAAGTTAAGACTATTGTAAAAGCTAAGACAAAAACAACAGATATTTTAAGCATCCTCTTCATCTTTACCTCCTCTTGTAGCTCATACC
>JAMCVO010000514.1 GCA_023475715.1 Actinomycetota bacterium | reverse complement strand
CAAGGAGGATGTTAAAAGGAAAATTACTCCATATACCAAGGCAATTATTGCGGTTTCAATATACGGACTTTCACCTGATATGGATCCTATTATGGCATTGGCCAAAAAATATAATTTAATTGTAATTGAGGATAATGCACAGTGTTTTTTAGGGTATTATAAAAATAAACTGGTAGGAACAATTGGTAATGCTGCAAGTTTTAGTTTCCAGGGGTCAAAGCATATGACTACTGCCGGGGATGGCGGCATGGTAATTACCAATAATGAAGAATATGCAACCAAGATTCGTAGTGCAGGTGTTTTAGGATATGCTAATGTAAGTGCAAAACCGGGTGCAACATCAATACCCAGAGATATCCGGCAGGACTGGAGTTTTAAAAGGCATCTATCTATGGGCTATAACTACAGATTGCCAGTCGTATGTTCAGCTCTCGGTCTGGGACAGCTGGAACGGCTTGATGATTTGGTTTTGGCCCGTCAAACAATAGCTGCATTATACGGTGATGTTATAAAATCATGCAAATGGATAGTTCCCCAGTATGTTCCGGAAGGATATATAAATACATACTTTGCGTATACATGCCGGCTGGATGAAGAATCCGTAGATTTTGACTGGCGGACATTTCGTAAAAAATTCATTGAACTTGGGGGAGACGGGCTGTATGGTTGTTGGTCCCCGGTGCATTTGGAACCGGCATTCCAGAACATGAAGTTTTATGGCACCAGAAAAAAACAGGCACCACATTTTCATCCATTATATAAAGGAAAAGTACACTCTTACCAAAAAGGAGATTGCCCAGTTATAGAGAAAATACAGCCAACCCTCATGCAACTGAAAACAGGATACACGCGATGGGAAAAGGCTCTGGGACAGGCGGAGGCATTAGATAAAACAATAAACTTCTTTAACAGCGGCCGTAAAACATATTTGACAACTTATTGAAATATTGATATTATGTTAAATTATATATTATATATAATATATGTATCAAAGTTTTCCGATATTTTTTAAGATACCCGGAAATTTAATTTCAAAGTTTTAAAGTAATAACTTTTAAAGAAACCCAGTAATTGTATTGTTTAAAAATAAGTAAAGTATTGTTATATATAAAATAGGAGGTGAGTGAAAAAACAGTTATTAAAAATCTTTAATTTTTATGCGCAGAGATTGGAGGTGATGTTATAAGCAAAATATTTGTTAATTTTTTAGTCAAATGGTTAAAATTAAGAAGGAGTTAATATGAAAAGAAAATTTTCAATATTATTATCAGT
Organism: Actinomycetota bacterium; assembly: GCA_023475715.1. The sequence goes on along the minus strand of JAMCVO010000514.1, from coordinate 4,635 downwards.
AGTTTTAGCTGTTGTTCTTATTGTTATAATGTCTGCAATTGGTTGTAAAACAACAACAGCAGCAACAACCGCCGCAGCAGAAACAACAGCAGCAGAAACAACAGCAGCAGCTGAGACAACTGCTGCACCGGAAGAGCCTGTTAAACTGCTTGTATGGTCAGAACCCTTTACTGCAACTTATAAAGATTTCAGCTGGGATGAATGCATAGCAAAGTACAAGGCAGATACGGGTGCGACCACTGAAATAAAGGTAGTTGAGTATCCATTCGGAGGCCTTTCGGAATCAATTCTCGTTTCACTGCAATCAAATACATTCCCGGATATGTACATGGGAAGCGGTAACAGAATTTTGCCTCTTGTGAGATTGGGAGTATTTGCAGAAATTCCGGATGGAACTGTTGATAAAAGTCAATGGGAAGATAAAGCTTTCACGTTGGGTAATTTTATGGGAAAACAATATACTGTTGCACACCAAACGGCCATATTCCCATTATTGGTGAACAAGGTGCTGTTCGAAAAGGCAGGCATATCAGATCTGCTTCCTGATGACACAACAAGGTCATGGACAAGAGAAAATTATATGAAAGCTATCGAAGCAATAACCGCCCTCGGTAATGGAATATACGGTGTTTCTTTTGACCTTACTGCAAATGACACGGATAAAGGAAATGACGGCTATGTATGGGCTGATGGCAATGCATGGACTGATGAAACATATGTTAAAGCTACATTCAACACTCCCAAAAGCATAGAAAATTATAAATGGATTACAGATGTAATGAAATCCAAAAATGCATATCCTAACCCTATGTCTGTAGATATTTTTGCACAGTTGGATGATTTCATAAAGGGTAAAATTGGTATAGTAAATGATTATTTAGGTGGGACTGAAATAAACATGATTGCTGATAAATATGCAGACGGCAGCACCTCAAAAGATGTTGTAGATCCATATTATGTATTATTCCCAACAGACGATGGAGGCCCTGGACAGTTACTTACTTTATTTAATGGATGGGCTATAAAAGCTCAGGATGATCAGAAAAAAGTTGCTGCAGCATTAGACTTTTACAAATGGCTGTATGATCCTGAAAAGAGTATGTACTTAAAGGTAGCAATAGATTTTCCTGTACCGTCTCTTTTAATCAAAGGGATTACTGCAAAAATGGATTTTACCGGAAAAGAGGAATTACTTAGACAAGCACAGTTTGTAAATATTCCAGGTTTAAAATCAACTATTGCTTTTGCTGCAATTCCCGGATTTCAGAAGCTCAGACAAATTTGGTTTGAAAACACTCAAGCTGTATATAGTGGTGATGTGACAGCAGAAGCAGCAAGAAATAAAATGCAGGAAGAGGCACAAAAAGCAATTGATGAAGCTTTAGCTAATATACCGAAGTTTTAGCCTGATGTGCAACAACAAAAAACTTAATTAAAAAAGAACAGTTCTTTCCCTGTAAAAGGGGAAAGAACTGTTAAAAGGTTTAATACCAATAAGAATTTTGAAAAGGACTTATGTGAAAAAAGCAGGTATAACTGTTATTTTTAGTAGTATTTATAAAAATAAAATATATTATTTATTTTTATTGCCTTTTTATTTTTTCTTTATATATTTTCTTGTCATACCGGCTGTAAAGACATTTTATTATACATTTTTTAAAATTAATAATGTCGGTTTTCAACTGCAATTTGCTGGATTTACAAATTACAAATACATTTTTAGTGACTTTAGGTTTTGGCTGGCTTTAAGAAATACAGCTATACTGGTTGTTATACTTGTTCCTTTGGTTGTTATTACTTCACTTTTTATTGCTAATTCAATTTATCGAGAGAAATCATGGCTAAAAACCTTTGTAAGAGCTGCAATCTATATTCCCACAATAACCTCAGAAGTAGTACTAATAATGTCCTGGAAATTTATTTTAAATCCAAGAGTTGGTATATTAAATTATATTATTAGTATTTTTGGTATTCCATACCAGGATTGGCTGGGCACTAAATCACTGGCCCTATTGTCTATGTCACTTGTTTTATTTACTTTTGTTATTGGTGCACCTTTAATTATTTATCTTGCATCACTCGGAACAATACCGGATACTTATTATGAAGCTGCACTTATTGATGGGGCTAACCAGAGACAGATGTTCTTTAATATTACTTTGCCTCTTTTAAAACCTACAACACTTTATATTATAGTTACATCAACAATCGGATTTTTTCAAATATTTTCAACCCCGTACATTATGACAGATGGCGGACCTGTAAATTCTACTACTACTCTTGTTCTTCTTTTGTATAAGACTGCATTTACATATGAAAATCTTGGGGCTGCATCGGTAATAGGAGTTGTGTTATTTATTATGTGCACAATTATTGCACTGATTCAATATAAATATTTATCACGCGATGTTGTTTATTAGGGGAGAGTTGATTTGTTTAAATGATTAAAAAATATGATCCATTTAGATCAGGAAAGTTAAGATATGTTTTTCTGATAATTTCTCTTATTTTTGCAATTTTAATGATTATTCCGTTTTACTGGATGTTTGTTAATTCAATATTGCCGAACTCAGCTCTTTTACAAGTACCTCCGCCGCTTATCCCAAAAAATACAACATTTATTAACTTTATTACTATATTTCAACGGTATCCTATTGCAAGGTGGCTGCTAAACAGTCTTTTTATAAGCGGTGTAACTGCGGGACTTGGAGTTTATATTGGTGCTCTTGCAGCATATCCTCTGGCAAAGAAAAGATTCCCCGGCTCATTTTTTTTATTCTGGCTGCCAATTGCATTTCTGACTGTTCCCAGGGCGACCATGATTCTTCCGCTTTTTGTTGCAATGCAAAAACTAAATCTGATTAACCAGTATCCCGCATTGATACTTCCTCTTATAGCTGCGCCTCTTGCGATATTTTTGATGAAGCAGATGATACAGACTGTTCCTGATGAAATAATAGATGCTGCCAGAGTTGACGGATGCAGCGAATTGAGGATATTTCATCAAATAATACTGCCAGTTGTCAAACCTGCGCTGGGAGCTTTGCTGATATTTTTATTTATGCAATCATGGAATGATTTTATCTGGCAGTTAATTATATTAAGGGATCCTGCCAAATACACAATCCCCCTGGGTTTGACGACGTTTGCAAAAGAATACTATATTGAATATGGTTATCTTATGGCGGCAGCAACGGTGGGAGCACTTCCCGTTATTCTTTTCTTTATGCTTTTCCAGAGGTACTTTGTCAGTGGAATTACAATGGGGGCTGTAAAGGAATAGAGCAGTATTGAAACATGACTTTTTATATTTTAAATAAAAGGTTAATTAAATCCTGCAAAAGATAAAAAGATTTGTTTCTGATAGAAATATAAACATTTAAAATTGCGAAAGTAGTTATGATGGCAAAGCTTGAACGGTTATTGGAATTTTTAGAAAATAATATAGATTTGGACCGCCAGAAGGAAGTAGAAAAACTTCACATAGATGCACTGGACTATAAAAAAGTGTCATATTTTCCTCTAATAATTAAGTATCCTCTTGACAAGAGTATAGTACCGTATCCCTATGAAGAAGCCTTTAACAGCCCTGAGAAAATGCTTTATGATGAGCTTACGGCAGGAATGAGCAGTATTTTTAATAGCGTCAAATTGAAAGACTACCTGCCCTATCATATAAGGAGTAATCACGGGATTGGAATAATATCATCATTATTCGGGGCGAAGTGTAAAATAATATATAACAATATGCCCTGGGTAGAGAATTTTAAAAATATAGAAGAAATAAAGCAGGTAGTGTCAAAAGGGCTACCTGAGTTTAACAGCCCACTATGCCAGAAAGTAATAAGGGATTATGAGTATTTTAACCAAAAACTCAAACAATATCCTAAATGCAGCAAAGCTATAAAGATAACCCAGCCGGATTTGCAGGGACCGTTTGATAATGCACATTTGATTGCAGGAACGAATATATTTTTATACTTGTATGATTACCCGGATATAATACATCAATTATTAGATTTGGTAACAGCAGCTTATATTAAGTTTAGAAAATACATAGATGGTTACCTTACAGATAAAGCGGGGGAGGATTCGATGTATGTTCATGGAACTATTTATAAAGGCAGTGTAATTATTAAGGATGATACTGCACTGATATCCTTATCGGAAGATATGTATAGAGAATTTGTGAGACCCTATAACGAGAGAATATTAAAAGCGTTTAACAAGGGTTCGCTGCATTATTGTGGTCCTGGTAAGGGATGGCATATTAAAAACATAAAAGAACAAAAATTTTCATCCGTAAATTATGGTAATCCGGAAATGCATAATATAGATGAGATATATAATAATTTCAAGCAGGATAAAATCTCTGTAATTGGATGGGGAGAAAGCCAATATTATGATGATGTTATAAAAGATTTTTTTAATAAAGATATACATACAGGTGTTTCTCTTTGTGTTAAAGCAGATAATTATAGTGATGCCTGCAGAATTTTAAATAAACATATAGGGTGAACTTATGTAGTTTGAATCCTTGCAATAGCAATGGAAGTGAAATCAAGTGAGAAATAATTACAGGAAGTCACTGATTAATTTAAGAATTTCCGGAAGACCATAATTTACGGATGAAAA
>JAMCVO010000709.1:2191-5907 GCA_023475715.1 Actinomycetota bacterium | reverse complement strand
CTACAGGCATTTGAGCAGCAAGCTCATTATTCATCTTCTAAAGCGGGTCTGATGGGTTTGATGAAAGGTTTATCTTATGAGTTTTTGCCAAAGGGCATAAGAGCAAATATCATAACACCTGCTTTAATTGATACTCCATTACTTCGTGAAAGATATCCCGATACTGAAGAAATAAATAAAGAGCTTGCTGCTCAAATGCCTGTAGGCAGAATAGGAAAACCGGGGGATATTGCAAATATTGCACTTTTTTTAGCTTCAGATAAATCTGAGTATATTTGTGGTACTGAAATAATTGCTGACGGCGGAAGGTGTTTGTATAGACATCCGGGTGGAAGCAAATAAAAAGAAATTCTTTAATGCAGATAAATTTTTACTGTATATAGTATATACCTGAGTCACCTGAATATTCATCTGAAATAATTTAAGACAGGAAAAAATGAATATAAAAATAGATACACATATATTTTGCCTGGGAACATTTGCCGAAAGATATGTTCCCGGAGGATATACCGATAAGATGGATTTTGAAAAAAGGATAGAAACCATCGGTAAAATTAAAGGCATAAAGGGAATTTCAACTACATATCCTGGATTCGGAATGGACAACCCGGATAAATATGTCAAACTGCTTTCAAACAATGGTTTAAAAGTATCCAATCTATCAATAGATACCTGGGCTGATTTGAAGTGGAAATACGGGTCTTTTAGCTGCAGTGATAAAAGGGTAAGAAAAGAAACAATCCGGTTATTTAAGGAAGGCACAGAAATTGCAAAGCATTTAAAAGCCAGCAGTGTGCTTATATGGCCCGCCCATGATGGTTTTGATTATCCGTTCCAGGTTGATTATGGTAACGGTTGGGATACTCTTATAAATACCATTAAAGAAATCGGAGAACATGATAGAAGTGTTAATTTTGCTGTTGAATATAAAAGCAAAGATCCAAGACAGAAACAGTATGTCAGCAATATTGGAAAAATTATGATGCTTCTTGATAAGGTTGGATTGAAAAATGTTGGCGGAGCCCTGGATATTGGTCATGCATTAATGGCTCAAGAAAACCTGGCAGAATCTCTGGTTATTCTTGACAGATCCAAAAAGCTTTTTCAAATACACTTAAATGATAATTATAAAGACGCTGACCCGGATTTGGTTTTTGGAACAATAAGCTTTTGGGAGATTCTGGAATTTTTTTATTATTTAAACAAAACTGATTATGACGGCTGGCTTACGATAGATGTAGTTTCACCCCGGGATGACCCAAAAAGAACACTTGAAATAAGCGTAAAACTTATAGATGATTATTTAAAAATAAGCAGGAAACTTGTTGAGCATGAGAAAGAGATAAGTTTTAATTTGAGCAGCCAGAATTTTATTGAAAATTTAGAAATTATTAGAAAAGTATTATTTTGAAATTTCTTTAGAGTAAATTTCTCTTTAAATATAACAATATAGGAGACTTACAAATATTTTGTTTTCTGGTAATATAAGTTTGTGTAAAAATTTCAAAAAAATAAACATAACAGATACATGTATTATTAGGCAAATTGGAAGTTAATTTAAAATTACTATGATTCCAAAAAAGAAAAAAAGACAGCTTGAAATAGAAGATTATATTCAGTTAAAAAATAAGGTTTCTTTAGATGAATTGGCTGAAAAGTTTAAAGTTAACAGGATAACAATACACCGGGATTTATCAGACCTGGAGGAAGGCGGCAAAATAAGAAAGGTTATCTCTGGAGCTATTGCTGTCAGCAGATCACTTTTAGATACCTCCAGTGTATTTTACAACAGAGCTATCAATAACTGGGAAGAAAAATGTGCCATTTCAAAAAAAGCCATGGATTTTATCCAGCCAAATAAATTCTATTTCTTTGACGGTTCGTCAACCTTGCTTCCACTGGTGCAAAACTTATCCAGATCGGATATTAAAGATATAAGTATTCTTACTGCAAATATTATTTTTCAATTAGAATTATCAATGAATGAAAATATAAAAATAATTGGTCTTGGCGGAGAGGTAAACCGGAACATGTCTTTAACTTCGGGACCATACGCATGGAAGAATATTGAAAACTTTAATTCTGATATACTGCTTTTCTCTACCGCAGGTATAAGTGAAGATTTGGTACTTACTGATTCAAGAGAAGACCATGCGATGAATATCAAACTGTTCATAGAACATTCGAAAACAAAGATACTTCTTGCAGACCATACAAAATTTGAAAATAGCGGATATTTTACGATTTGCAATATGAAAGACGTTGATGTAATAATTACTGACAATAAAATTAAACAAAATTATATAGATAAGTTAAATAAAATTACAGGATTGAAAGTTATAATAACTTCTTGATTTTTATTACTGATTCAAAAGCCATATAAGCCGCAACAATCATTAAACAAGGATTGAAAATAAATTTATATTTATTTGTTATATTATGTTATATAATTTCATTATTGTTAATTATTATGAAATATTATTTACTTTTACGTTCAATTATTATAAATTGGTAGACGGATTTAAAAAATATCATATTTAAAATAATTATCTATTAATAATCTGAGAATCGGAAGGACTTCCCAAAAGAATGAGTGGCAAATCTGAAGAAAAAACAACCAGAGTCTTAACAGCATTAGATCATATGGAGCCAGATAAAATACCAAAAGGAGAGTGGTTCTGGAGCAGTTTTATAGAAAATTTTAGGAAATACAAGAATTTACCTGTTGAAGCACAAGAAAGCAGTTCCACAGATTTTGACATAGATAAATATTTTGATCTTGATATTGTGGTAATTATGCCAAACATGGATCCACATATTAAAAATTTTGAGATTATTGAGAAAACGGATGAGTATATTGTAGTCAGAACTGGTTTTGAGGCGAAAATTAAAAAAGTCTTTAGTCAGCCTATGCCTATGTTCTTAGACTTTGAAACAAATACAATTGAAAAAATTAAAAAATTTGAATTTGATGATCCGAAAGATAAAAGAAGATTTTATGATGTGATTGATGACCAGGCAAATTGTATAGGAGATAAATTCGCTAAAGCAACAGATTCTTTCCTTGAAAAAATAGACTTGAAAAAGGAAGACTATTGTGTATTTGGTGCTGCTTCTGATGTCTTTGAGTATCTGTGGAGAATAATTGGTACAGAAAGAGCTCTTATGCTAATAGCAACTGATTTAGATGTAATTGAGGATTTTAGCAGAAGAATTACAGATTTTCAAGTTGAACTTATTAAAGAACAAGTCAGAGCGGCTAATGGAAATGTAAAAGGAATATATTTATTTGGAGACGTAGCATATAAGAAAACACTTCTATTTTCACCGGAAACTTGGGTAAGGGTATTTAAACCCTGCTTAAAGAGGCTTTGTGATTGTATTCATTATCTTGGGCTAAAAGTTATATGGCACGGCTGCGGTAACAATGAGCCAATCCTTGATGATTTAATAGATGCCGGTATTGATTGTTACAATTCCATTGAATCTAAAACAGGGCTGGATATAGTCAAATTGAAAAAAAAGTATGGAAAGAAATTGGCATATAATGGAAACATTAACATACAGGTATTAGAAAGTGGATCATTTGAAGATATTGAAAATTTTGAGATTATTGAGAAAACGGATGAGTATATTGTAGTCAGAACTGGTTTTGAGGCGAAAATTAAAAAAGTCTTTAGTCAGCCTATGCCTATGTTCTTAGACTTTGAAACAAA